>SYKL01000298.1 GCA_005797785.1 Pseudomonadota bacterium
AGCTTCCGATCGTCACGGGCAAGCCGACAAGTGGGTTTACTACTTTAGGAGCCCGCGGCCGAAAGGCCGATTCCATCAAAAAAGCAACCGGAGAAGCGCAATACACCGACGACCTTGTCTTGCCACGAATGGCGCACGGCAAGATCCTGCGGTCCCCTTATGCGCACACGCGCATTCTCGGGATCGACACCTCCGCAGCGGAAGCTCTGCCCGGCGTTTTCGCGGTGATGACCGGGAGAGATCTCCCGGAGCCCTTTGGGATTATCCCTTGGACGCCCGATGAAACGGTGCTCGCTACCGATAAAGTTCGCTATATCGGTGAGGGTGTCGCCGCCGTAGCGGCCGCCGACGAGGACACCGCCAATCGCGCACTACAGGCGATCGTGGTTCATTATGAGCCGCTGACTCCCGTCCTCGACCCGCGGCGCGCCCTGGACGCCGATGCCCCCCTGGTGCATGAAACCGATTGGAAGGGGCGAAAGCGCGACAGCAACCTCTGCAAGGACGTCGAGCTTTCGTTTGGTCCGGTGGAAGAGGCTTTTGCTTCGGCCGCCGCGGTCGTCGAAGGTCACTGGCGGTATTCCGGCAACACCCACGCCCCCATCGAGCCCCATTGCGCGCTTGCGAGCTGGTCTCCCGACGGCCAGCTCACCTTGTGGTCGGCTACCCAGGTGTCCCACTACCTGCACCGTGAACTCGCCAAAGTATTGGAGCTCCCTGCGTCAAAGATTCGGGTGATCCAGCCTACCGTCGGCGGCGCCTTCGGTGGAAAATCGGAACCCTTCGATCTCGAGTTCTGTGCGGCATTCTTAGCGAAGAAGGCGGGCCGCCCGGTGAAGGTCCTGTACACCCGCGAGGAGGTGTTCTACGCACATCGCGGCCGCCATCCGATGCAATTCGATTTTCGGATCGCCGCGGACGCCGAAGGCCGAATCCTCGGCGTGGACAATGACATCCTGCTGGATGGTGGCTCGTACCACAGCTTTGGCTTGGTCACCACCTACTATGCCGGACAATTGTTGGCCGGTCCGCTTCGGTTTGGCAGTTACCACTACAAAAGTCAGCGGGTATACACCAACAAACCCGCTTGCGGGCCCAAACGCGGCCATGGTTCGGTTCAACCCCGGTTTCCGCTCGAAACCGCTCTCGATGAAATCGCCGAAAAGTTGGGGATCGACCCCATCGAAATTCGCCGCCGCAATGCGATTGTTTCCGGCGAGACAACCATCAACGGCATGGCGATCGGCTCGTGCGGGGTTCGGGAGTGCCTGGACGCCGTCGAAGCGGCAAGCGGCTGGAAAGAGCGATATTCCAACCTCCCTTCTGGCGTTGGGCTAGGGGTCGCCACCTCGATGTACATCAGCGGCACCGCCTACCCCATCTATCCGAACGACATGCCGCAGGCAGGCGTGGAAATTCGAGCGGATCGGTCTGGGAAACTCACGGTTTCCTGCGGCACCAACGACATCGGCCAGGGCAGTTCGGGCATGCTCGCCTACATTGTCGCCGAAGAAACCGGAGTACTGCCCGATGACATTGCGGTGATCTCGGGCGACACCGAGCTCGCGCCTGTCGATCTCGGGGCTTATTCCTCGCGCATCACCTTGATGGCGGGCCTAGCGGCACAGGAAGCGGGGCGGGCGATGCGGGAACGCCTCGTCGAGGCCGTGGCCGCCAAATGGTCGGTCGAGTCAAACCAAATCTTGGTGTTGCCAGGAGAGTTTGTCGACGCCAACACCCCCTCCCGTCGTATGTTGGCGGTGGAAGCTATGCAATTGGCGGAAGCGCGGGCAGGGACCCCTCTGGTTTCCGTTGGCGGCTTTCGAACGCGAAAAATCGGCGGCGACTACCGAGGCGGCACCATCGGAGCCTCCCCCGCGTACAGCGCCACGGCGCACGTGGCGGAGGTTTCGGTAGACCGGGAAACCGGCGTTGTTCTTGTACATCGGGTGTGGGCGGCGCACGATTGCGGATTTGCAATCAATCCGGTGATGGTCGAAGGACAAATCGAAGGCTCTGTATATATGGGCGTTTCCGAGGCAATGACGGAGGAGCACAGCTTCCGCGGCCACGAGGTTCCCGTCGACAAAGCCAAGCTCAAATCGCTCGGTCTACATCTTGGGCCTAATCTTTTGGACTACCGCATCCATACGAGCCTCGACACGCCCGACATCGGTGCCCACATCGTGGAAAGCATCGATCCGGTGGGTCCGTACGGCGCCAAAGAAGCAGGAGAAGGCCCATTACATCCAGCCATTCCCGCAATCGCCAACGCAATTTGGCGCGCGGTAGGCGTACGCATGCGCGAAATGCCGTTCACCCCCGAACGGGTTTTGGCCGCGATCCAGGCGAAAGAAGCGGAGGTGGTCGATGCTGCGAATGCCTGAATTCGAAGTCCATCTCCCCAAAACCCACGCTGAAGCGGTGCACTTACGTTCGAACCTGCCAGACGCGATGTACGTCGCTGGCGGCACGGATTTGCTTCCAAACTTAAAACACCAGCTTCACACTCCAAAACACCTGGTAAGCCTACAACATTTGGAGGGATTTTCGGGGATCGACCAAAGGGACTCCGCGATCGTGATCGGGGCCGGCACCCCGCTGCAGACGGTCGCCGACTCGTCCGAGATCCAACGCCTGTTCCCCGGTCTTTCGCAAGCTGCAGCCTCTGTCGCCGGCCCACAGCACCGCCGCATGGGAACCCTCGGTGGAAATGTCATGTTGGACACCCGGTGCCTGTTTTACAACCAGTCCTTGCCGTGGCGGCAGGCGCTCGGGTTTTGCCTGAAAAAGGACGGCGATTGGTGCCATGTCGTGGGTTCCAAAGCGACCTGTGTGGCCGCGCAATCTTCCGACACGGTGCCCATGCTCATCGCGTTGGGCGCCTCGGTGCGCTTTGAAGATACCTCGGGTTCGTCCCTACTTTCGCTGGAAGAACTCTTTGAACAAGATGGGCGTTATGAGAGCGTTCACGCCACTTCTGCCACGGCGTTGCTCACAGAAATCTCCATTCCAATGCCGTTTCCAGGCCAACGTAGCGTCTACCGCAAGGTGCGCCAGCGACAGGCGATCGACTTTCCGCAGCTCGGCATCGGCATCGCCTCCTCCTTCGAAAATGACGTGTGCACGTCGCTTCGTGCCGTCGTCGGTGCGCTGATGCCCCGGCCCCGGATGCTCAAGGGCATGGAAAGAGCGGTCGGCCGTCCATGGGATGACGCGTTGATCGCAGATCTTGCGCAAGAGTGCTTCCAACAAGTGCGCCCGCAACGCAACCTTCAAGGCGACCCCGCCTGGCGGCGACAACTCGCCAAAGTGGAGATGGAACGCGGCCTACGCGCACTTCTCGCGAGCAGTTAGGCGCGAAGCGTCAGCCGTCACACGCCCCTTGTCACAACCTGTAACATCTGCCTCGCCGAGGTGCCGCTATTGTGCCGTCACCAACCGGGCAATGCCGGTGGTGACAACTCTAGGGAGCATGTATGTTGCACTTTCTGTGTGCCGGATGGATGGCTTGGTCGACGGCCTTTGCCGCGGATTTTGCAGGTCCACATGATCTGCAGATCAAGAAGATCGCTGTGGCGAAGGACCCCGTGGGGAATATCGTGGTCGATACCACGATTTTTAACGCGGGGCCGAGCTTCTCGCTGAGTGGCGACGTTCGCTTGGTGGGAACGAAAAACGCCGATTGGGCATCCTGTCACGCGGTAGTAGCTGTCGGCGGATTTCAGGCGATTCCGTCGGGTGCAACCCAGCGGGTGGTCGTGACCATGCCGCGTGGGAATTGGAATCTGGCCAACGACGTCAGCCTGTACCTGTTCATCGATGCGTCGAATTTCAGCGACGAGCCGGACGAGGGCCGCGGCAACCTGTTGACCGAATCCAACAATTCAGCGGTGATCGGAGTCAAGCAAAAGCCTGGGGTGTCGCCCAATGTCACGTCGACCACCAGTTCGGCGTTCCGCACTCCGGCGTGCGCCCTCGACGAAGTCGCAGACGAATTCACTCAGTACGACGCTTTCCCGAAGATCTGGGTCAAAGCGGAGGTCTGGTAAGGGAAGGGTGAGCGCAGCTCACCCCTCCGAGAACGCCCTAGAAGCCCGTCTCCCTACCAAAGTACCGAGACAACCAAGAAAAAAAGTCGAACATGTTCACTCCCATGGCGGGGGATTCCGCCCATGGAAGGCTGTATTCCATCCCGTCGTCTGTGAATTTAACTCGTAACATCCTGTAACAATTGGAGTTCCTATGCGTCCTGTAAAGCGTCTGTTTCTCGCGTCCCTCGTGCTCGCCGGCTGTGTGTTCGGATCCCATCAAGGCGTCGTTCGGGCGGCGAACCTCACCAATCCGGTGTCCGGCTGGATGGCCACCACCCGCAGCGGCCTAGTGGTAACGGTCGCCCTGGAAGGCGCGGCCAAGACGCCGACCCTGAAGGTGTTCGACGGCGCCGGCGCGCTGGTGGCTTCCCGTTCGGTCGCGAATTTTGCCAGCACCTGCAACGCAGCCAACAACAACACCTGCCGGCAAATGCTGGCGCTCACCGAGGACGACAACGGCGACAATGAGTCGTTCCTGGTGCTTTTTGACAACGGCTACCTTTGGCGCGGGGTCGTCAATCTCGCCAGCGGCACCATCTCCGAATCCGGGTCCTCGGCGCGATTAGCGGGGGTCGAGGGGTGGGTGGATGTTGTCCACGACGCCAGCCGTGTCGTGCCGATGCATGGCGCCGCGGTGTATTCGCGCGCCGGCGGCGACTGTGCCGACGGACGCCAACCGCTGATGGCGTGGTCCAAAGGCCGCGCTGGAGTAGGCTTCGGCGAGCCCCCGGTTAACCTCCGACCACAACTGGGTTGCAATGTAAACAACCTCCGAATCGCCCAAGACCACCAATCGGGCCGGTTTGCGGTCCTCGGCGGCAACAAGATCGCCTTGTATGGGTGGAACGACACCACCCAGGTTCCGACACACGAAAAGACGATCACCCTGACGGCTCACAACGGCTATGTCTACACCGATCTGGCCTTGGAATATGGACAATTGGTGATCAGCGAACGACGCACATCGGGTGGCCAGTCGTACTTGTACACCGTGGCCTCCACGACCGGGGAGGTTCAATCGACCCGCGCGGTTCGCGAAGCTTTCAGCGTGGCCTTTTCCTATGCCCAGGGCGACTCGGCGTTCGCTTGGTACAATGGCGCCAGCACCGATCAGGCCTACAAGGTCGGGCGGTTTCCGCTGTACGCCGAGTAGTTCGAGGTTACGAAAACGGAGCTGTACACCGACTCCTGGCGATCCTGGCGAGCCCACCGCCGCCCGCGGCGGGCTCGTCTTTTAGTAAACCGGTTGACGAGTTACGGCTTGACGTTTCTATGACACGAACGTTGAGGGGTCACGACATAAAGCGCGTGTTCTCACTCGTTTTTGGAGTGCTATATGTATCTTTCTAAGGCTGTTTTTGCTGTTGGCGCATCTGCCGCCGTCGGCGTGTGCAATCCGGGCAACACCGACACCACGGATCCCGTCGATCCGGTCGAAGACGCCGGCGAGGATACGACCGAAGACACCGCGGAAAGCAATCCTTGCGACGCCATTTACGAGCCCGCCAGCGGCACCACGATGCGCACGAACATCAGCACCGCGATCCACACCGTCATCGATCCCACCGTGGTCGAACTCGGCACCCCGCGCATCATTTACAGCTCGTTGAGTGTGTATGAAGAATGGGCGTTTGCACAGGGCAGCCTGTGCGTTGGGCCCACCAACAACTGTGTTCCTTTGACCACGGACGACTTGGCCGAAACGGCCGCTTGGGGCGACGACATCGAGGACGGTATGTTCGACGGTAACCGCTTCGAAGCGATCGTCGATCTCGGCGGCGGCGGTGCAGAAGTGGTCAACTGGGCCTATGGCTCGACCGACGTCTGGTATGACGGTGCCAACGAGACTTACGGCTTCCCGGAAGAGCTGCTCTGGGGCTGCGAACGGTAGTCTGTCCGCGCGAAGCCAACGCTAATGTGACGGTTCCGCCCACATTTTCCCGATATCCAGCCTTAGCCCGACCTCCCCAAAGGCGTAGGCCAGCGGATCGTGCGACACCCCATGTTGCGCGTGCGTTTGGGGGAGGATGGGCACGGAAACATCCACCATGATCCCCAGTCGACGCCAAAAACCGTCGGCTGGAATCGTCCAGTCATAGCCTAGCCCCACCTCAAGACCACTGCGATGGTTGATTCCATCGGCGGAACCTACGAATCCGCCGACCGGGTCCTCGCGGTACACCGCCAGCGGGGTTTCATGATGGTGTGCGAACATCACTCGCGCATACGGCCCGGCCTTGTGTGTCCATCGAACGCCAAAAGCGATGCTTCCCACCGTCCGCAATTCTCCGCTGAACAACCCCTCCCGAATCCCCGCCTCCCCCGAAAATCCCGACCGCCCAGCGTTGAGAAGCAACCTTGTAACCGCATATCCGCCGCCGGTACCAGGGGCCCCTCCTCCACCCAGACCGGTGGCCAAGGTGACCGGTGCGTGGGGTGCAGCCATCGCCATCGCGGAAAACAGCCAACCGTAGAGCATTCCTCTCCTCCTACCGGGGCTGTGCCGGCAGGAGGAAAATGCGATCACCAGCTTGGAATAATTTCCACCCCTGGCGATACTGCTGGAACTAACTAGACTCCGGAGGCCACCCGGGCGGCGTGCTGAAGCCAAGCTTCGGTGGTCTGCCGATCCGGTACCGGCATGGCGTCGATCCGCGCCCGAATCCGGTCGACCCGCTTGGTCACCGCAGCGCGACTGACTCCGGCTTGTCGGGCGTACTCGGCCTTGCTTCCCGCCGCGAACAATTCTTCGAGGTACTGACGGTCTTTTTCCTCGAGCGGAACTTCGACATCCATCAAGACCCGATCGTCTTGTCGCCAACTCGCGGTCGGATGCGGAGTTTCGGCTACTTCCCGCTCCATGGCCACCCGTTCATCGATCCGCCGCCGCGCTGCACGCCACGTACACCGATCGGTGATCGTCCGGACAAAACCCAACAACTCCGGGAGGCTCTCGCCCCGAAACTGGGCCAAGCTGCCGGCCATCAGTTGCAACATGACCTCGCCAACGAGCTCCTCAAGTTCGGCATCGCCGAACAAATCCGAGGCACGAGCCCGGCCAAACCAGCGTACGCGGCCCTCCACATACTTGGAGAGCGTGAGAAAAAGCGCCCTCGTTTCCGGGCCATGGCGATTGGCGAGCAATCCTCTCAGGGTGTTCTGAAATTCAGACATGTTCAGAACCCGTTGTAGATGTCTTCAGAAGCCCCATTTCGACCGTTGCGCGGAGGAGGCGGCACCGGAGCAGGAACGGGCGCAGGTCCCATCCCATTGGTTTCTACAGGTTCACCCTCCATCGGAGGAGGTTGCGGGGCGTCGCCGCCCAACAACAGGAGCAAAAGTGCGGTGATCAATTCCATGGAACACGCTCCACACAGCCATTTCTTCGGTGCAGACCGTAGCCGCCTTTGTTGACACCGTCCGTTGTTTTTTTGTGTCGCGGCTAGCGCAGCAACGCCAAATCCGGATCCAGGCCGATCATTTCGTCAATCCGCTTTACCAAATCCGCGGGAAAGGCCGAGCGAACTTGATCCAACAGTTCCCGCGCTTCTCGTTCCTCTCCCAACCGAAGCAAGGCGGCAAGCACATTGGCGAGGTTTCCGGCGTTCCGTTGACGTTCGAACGCGCGGGAAAAATAATCCAAAGCCACCTCATATTGTCCCATGAGAAAGGCCAATACCCCTCGATGGCGGTCCACTGAGGCGAGGTGCCCCTCCAAATTCGGCCCCCCTACCCTAAGGGCCGCCACCTCTTGCTCGCCGATTTGGCGCGCCGCCTCCTCCCAGTCCTGAACCCGCGGACTAGCGGCAATCACGTGCAGCGCCGAATGCAGCATCACGGAATCGATCCGACCTCTCTTAAAGAGATCGTGGGCCAACGCCCGCGTTGCAGTTACATCAAAATCAGGTCGTCGAAGCTCCGCTTCTATCAACGCCATGGCGTCGCGGGCTGGCCCCTCCACCGCGTCAGCGAACGGCAGGTACGCCTGGGCGTCCACGGCTTTGAGAATGCGGTCCAGCAAGGTTTGGTGGTTCAAGGCCCCTCCACGAGCTCCTAACCTTGCGGCTCGGAACGCCAACTGTCAACCTAACGTCAAGCAGCGGGGGTTCGACAAGCTTTTGACTATGCCGTGATCCCGAACGGGCCTGGGCCGCGGTAGGGTGACGAGTGCCCCGGCATGCGTTTGCGCGCCCCCGGGAATCGCCAAACGCGTCCGATGCTACGGAGCAAGACCCATGATTTCGTTTTTCCAAGAAGAGTATCACCACGGTGGATGGCCACTCATCCCCATCGCCCTCCTGTTTCTCGTCTCGATGGCGATCATCGCCGAACGGTTCATCGCCCTGTACATCCTGTCTTTGGAAAACAAAGATGGAATTCTTCGCGGCCTCCAAGGTCACATTCTCCGCGGCGACATCCCCGCGGCGATCCGCTTTGTGGACGCTCAGCGTTCCGGTCCGCTCTCCCGCATCATCAAAGCCGGCCTCGTCCGGGTCAACAAGGATGAGAAGGAAGTTCAGGCCGCTCTCGACGAAGCCAGCCTTCGCGAAGTGCCCTACCTCGAAAAACGCACGGGTTACCTGGCCGTGTTCTCGAACGCGACCACCCTGGTCGGTCTGCTCGGGACCATCATCGGTATGATCAAGTGCTTCGCCGCAGCGGCCCACGCCGATCCGTCCGACAAAGCGACCATGCTCGCAGCCGGTATCGCCGAAGCCATGACCTGCACCAAGTGGGGCTTGGGCGTGGCCATTCTGTTGTTGATCGTGTACGCCTTCCTGCAAGCGCGGACCCAACAGCTGATCGACCGCATCAACGAAACGGTCGTTTCGGTGCTTAGCTTGGCCCTCGCCAACAAATCGGCCCTCAAGGGCTCGAACGACGAAGCGGCGAAAGCCAAGTAGTTTCTCTAACTTCTCTGGGGTGACCGATGGGTGTCAGTGTTGATACCGGCGGTGGTGGCCGCGGCAAAGGCCAGAACTTCGACCTGAACTTGGTGCCGTTCATCGACTTGCTGTCGGTGTGCATCACCTTCCTCCTCGCTACGGCCGTTTGGGCCGAGATCATGGCGATTCAGGTCGATCAGGCGATTCAGGATCCGAATACGCCACCACAGCCTCCGCCAGAAACGCCACCAACCCCACCGTTGACCGTGCACATTCGCGCGGACGGCGTGTGGGCGGGGCGCTCACAGGAAGCAGGGCTGAACCTCAATCTGATCCCGCCTCCAGCAGGAATGGAGCTTCCACCCGGCTACACCGAGCTCCCAGAGCAGGTGTACGACTGGGCGGCGCTTCGCACCTACCTGGAAACGGATCGGACGACCTATCCAGGCACCGTAATGCCCGAAGAAAACCAGGTGATCATTGTGACCGACGATGGCGTTCGCTACGAACACATGGTCGCCGCACTCGATCTCACGCGCGAACTCGGCTTCGACAAGACCCTTCTCGGGGGTGGACCGGCGCAACCGTCGTCTGCCCTCCCAGCACCTAAATAAAGGGACGTTCCAATGGCGATCGTTCTCCCCGGCCGACATCCCGCGTTCAAGCCCATCGGCGCTCTTCGTAAAAGCCCTTTCAAGGGTGGAAAGAAGGGCCTGATGATGCCTCTGAACCTGACGGCGATGGTCGACATGTTCACAGTGCTCGTCATCTTCTTGATTCAGAGCTTCTCTGCGTCGGGTGAATTGGTGACGATGCAGAAAGGTCTGGTTCTTCCAACGGCCAACAAGGCCGAAAAACTGGTGGAACGCGGTCCCGTCGTCACCCTCATGAACAATGAGGTCGCGATCGACGGTGCAGCGCTCGCCAAATTGGAAGAGCTTGACGACGCCGATGCAGGGATTCCTGCGCTTTCCGAGCGCCTGAAGACCCTCAAACAACAGGCGGACGAAATGGACAAACGTATGGGCGTGGTTCGTGATCCGACCCTGCCGTACGATGGCCATTTGATCCTTCAAGCGGACGTTTCCACGGACTTTGAGCTGATCCGAAAGGCGATTTTTTCGGTGAACGAAGCCGGTTGGACGCACCTCCAGTTTGCGACCCTGTCGAACAAGAAGAAGGATGAAGCCGCAGAGGGTGCCGCGGAGCACTGAGTCGGATAGACCTCCTTCGATCGACGCCTCGGCCCTGCCGGGGCGTTGTTTTTTTCGGCCTCCGCCCCGGAGGTTTCGGTCATGAGGTGCACATGCGTTTCCTGCTTTCCCTGTTGATCCTCACCGGTTGCCCCGCAGAGCCACCCGCAGAGGTCAAAGCTCCAGAATCCACCTGCGAGCTCACCCCCGAAAATCTCGCCGGACGTGTGTTTGTCCGTCAGACCGAGGAGGAAGGAAAGGGTTGGGTCGACGACGCGTTTGCGCGCCTGAAGTTCAGCGATGAAGGCGGCGTCACCAAGGCGCGGTACTCGGTGCGTTCCCTCAACAGCGTGTACGGCTACACCTGTAAGCCCGCCAAAGGCGACAAGAAAGCCGATCTTCTTTGCTTGCAAGACGAGCCCAACCTGATCGAATTCTGCCGCTCGCTCACGGCCAACACGGGCGGTTGCACCGCGGATCAGCTCGCTTCGGTACTCGGCGAGCCTGCGGCCACCCCCGATATGGTAAAGGCGGTTGACCAAGTCGCGGGCGAGGTCAAGAAGCTGAGCCCCGATGCTTTGAAGCAGTTCAACACGATGTACAACAGCCCGAACGTCCAACTTCGCGGGCTCCTCAAGGTGAAAATCAAGGCCACCAAGGACGAGTGCCGCCTGACCATCGCCGATCTCTATGAGACGTTCAGCGAAGGCAAACGCCGCGAAATGGAGAACTATGTCGGACAAGGAGCCCGCTTCGTTCAAACGAAAAAGGAATTCCTCTTCGAACATTGCACCGACACCGCCAACCTGGTGGCCACCGCTGACCCCGAAAGCCGCCCCGCTCCCGGCGAAGGCCAGACCGAATGGGCCAAAGGCAGCACCGCGATCTTCCGGTATGTGGGCCCCGATGCGGGCAAAACCGAAGCCGGCTGCAGCTATACGATGGACACTTGGCTCAACTTCGAAGCCGTTGGCACCGCTGTTCCCGTACAGACCGACACCAAAGGCAAGCCCGATTGGAGCTTTAGCCGCGGTTTGACCGAGCCCGGACGCGCCGTCGCGCACATCGTTCGGTACAAAGCCTGCGGTGGCGCGCCGGAGAAGATCTCCGTGTCGTGTGCGCCGGTCAAGGTTCAGTAGAACTCCGCTTCGGACCTGCATCCTGCGGGCTCGACACAAGTGGTACATCAAAAAATCGCGGAATTCGCGAAAAGTGATGTACCAGTTATCGGGCGCTACTTCCTCGCCTCCAACGCCTCCCATCGTGCGAACGCGGCGTCCATATCCGCCGCCACTGCCGCTAACTTGGCATTCAAGCCTGCCACCTCGGCTTTTCCGCCGCGATAGGTCTCCGGATCGGCGAGCTGCGCCTCGATCGCCGCTTGTTCCGCCTCCAACGCTTCAATTCGCGCAGGCAGACCGTCCAGCTCCTGGCGTTCTTTGTTCGAAAGGTTCGTCCGCACTTTTGGCGCAATGGCAAACACTTTCTTGACCGGGGCCGCCTCCGCCTGTCGAGCCGCGAGCGCCGCCATGTACTGGGTGCGCGAGGCATAGGAGACAATCGCACCATTCCCCTCAAACGCCAACATTCCGGTACAGGTGCGGTCCAAAAACGCGCGATCGTGGGTGACCACCACCACCGCGCCATCAAACGCCAACAGCGCTTCTTCCAACACTCTCAGCGTCATCAGATCGAGATCGTTGGTGGGTTCGTCGAGCAGGATCAGGTTCGCCCCCTGCAACAGCAGTTTCGCCAACAAAATGCGCGCTTTTTCTCCGCCAGAAAGGCCGCTTACCCGCTGTTCGAAGCTGTCCCTGGAAAACAAGAACCGGCCGAGGAAACTCGCCACATGGACCGGTTGATCGTTCACAATGACCTGATCGTTCCCGCCGCCGGCGGCCTCAAAGACGGTGTCCGTCTCCGAAAGTCCCGTTCGATGCTGATCCAGGACCGCCACCCGCACCCGAGGCCCGCGGTGCAGGGTTCCAGCGTCCGGCTGTTCCTCGCCAGAAAGCATCCTTAATAGCGTCGATTTCCCGCATCCATTCGGCCCCAGGATACCGATGCGTTGGCCGGGGCGCAGATCGAAATCGAGCCCCGCGATCAACGTTCGGCCGCCGTAGCCCTTTTTGAGCCCCCTGCCCTCCATCAGCGTGCGGCCAAGCTTTTCCCCCGTTCGAAAATCCAGGGTGAAGGTGGCATCGCGGACGGTAGGAACCGAGTCGCGTAGCACATCCAGGCGTTGCAGGCGGGCTTTCTGCTTGGTCGATCGCGCCGCCGGAGATTTAGCCGCCCAAGCCGCTTCTTGCTCGATCATCGACATCTTGGTGTCGCGCTCGCGGCGCAACAGGGCCTGGCGCTCAGCGCGACCGATCAAATAATCCCCGTAAGAGCCCTCATAAGCGAAGCCCTTGCCGTCCTCGATTTCCACAATTCGGGTGGCCACCGCCTCCAACAGATAGCGATCGTGGGTCACGATGACCAAGCCACCGCGAAAGCCTCCGAGATAATCCTGCAGCCATTCGACCGTTTCCGCGTCCAAGTGGTTGGTGGGTTCATCCAACAGCAGCAGGTCCGGCGATCCCAACAGCGCTCTGGCCAAAGCGACACGACGTAGCTCTCCCCCTGACAATCGCGCGATCTCGGCATCCCCGGGAGGGGCTTTCAACCGATCCAACAGCGACGCCACCCGGTGTCCCACCTCCCAACCGTGTTGATCGAGCAAGTTCTGCAGTCGAACCGCCTCTTTGGAATCCCCTTCCTGCGTGGCTCGCTCAAAGGCCTCCAACCAACGACGGTGCCAAGAAAGCGCCTCGTCCGCCGCATCCTGAACCGTCTTGCCCGGCAGCTTGGGGTCCTGAACCAAGATCCCAGGGGTCGCATAACGAAGGACCTTCCCGTGGTCTTCCGCATCGATCCCGGCCAAAATCGCCAGCAAGGTCGACTTGCCGCTGCCGTTTGCGCCGACCAGACCGATCCGCTCTCCGACCTTGACTGAGAG
>SYKL01000299.1 GCA_005797785.1 Pseudomonadota bacterium
CGTCGGGCCCCAAAAAGCAGTTTGTGACCAACGGAAAGACGATGTGGGTCTATTCCGAGGCCGACAAACAGGTCATTCGCTACGACGATCTTTCGGGTTCGACAACAGCGGACATGCTCCTTGGATCCTTGGATACCCTGGATGAACTGTTCACAGTGGACCTCGATCCCGCGGATAAGGTGGGGTATTCCCTCGATTTGGTTCCGAAAAAGGAAGGGAACGTTAAAAAGCTTCATCTGGAGCTCAGCGCGGATTACCTTGTTGAAAAAGTGATCATTACCGACAGCTTTGACAGCGTGACCGAACTGGCGTTCGCTAAGGTGCAGCTGAACGCCAATATTCCAGACTCTACCTTTCAATTCAAAAAGCCGGCCGGCGTGGAAGAGATCTCGGCAGGGGGAAAATAGCCATGGAGCGCGTTCACCTGGTGAGCTTGGGCTGTCCGAAAAACCGGGTGGATTCCGAGGTAATGGTAGGGCAACTGCGGAGCGGTCCGTTCCAATTGGTAGATGGGCCGGAAGACGCGGACGTGATCATCGTTAACACCTGCTCTTTCATTCAGCCGGCCACGGAGGAATCGATCGAGACCGTGTTGGAAATGGCCAAATTCAAAGAAGAGGGCAGCTGCAAAAAGCTCGTCGTGACTGGCTGTATGGTCCAACGGTACGGCCAGTCGTTGGAAGGGGAGCTCCCGGAAGTCGACCATTTCTTGGGCACCGGGGAATACCACCGCATTGCGGACGTTTTAAAGGCTCGTTCGGGCGAAATCCCGAAGTCCTTTGTCGACGTGCCGATGTACATCCACGATGAGCTCGCTCCTCGGGTCAATTCCTGGAGCAAAAGCTCGGCCTATCTGAAGATTTCCGAAGGCTGCGATCATCGTTGTGCTTTCTGCATCATTCCACAGTTGCGCGGAAAACTCCGTTCGCGGACGATTCCATCGTTGGTGGCGGAGGCTCAGCGCCTCGCGGAAGAGGGCGTGGTCGAATTGAACCTGATCAGTCAGGACTCGACGGCGTACGGACGAGATCTTCGCGATGGATCCGACCTTGGCGCTCTGCTGCGGGCGTTGGCGAAGGTCGATGTGCGCTGGTTGCGCCTCCACTATGCTTATCCCATTGGGCTTCCCAAGAGCTTCTTGGAGGTCATGGCGGAAGAGCCGAAGGTGGTTCGCTATTTGGACATGCCGCTGCAACACGCCTCGGGAAGCATGCTTCGCGCCATGCGGCGAGGCGTCACCCGTGAAGGACAGGAGCGGATTCTGGAGCGAGTAAAGAAGTACGTTCCAGATGTCGCTCTTCGTACCACGTTTATTGTGGGCTTTCCGGGGGAGACCGACGCGGACTTTGCGGAGCTGTGCGATTTTGTTCGCGCACAGCGCTTCGATCATGTCGGCGTCTTTACTTATTTTCAAGAGGATGGCACTCCCGCTGCCGAGATGGACGGCCAGGTCGAAGACGACGTTAAGAAGGCACGTCAAGCCGAATTGATGGCCATTCAAGCGGAGATCAGCCGGTCGCGGCTGAAAGAAAAAGTGGGTTCGGTGATCGATGTGTTGGTCGAGGGAGTATCGGAAGAATCCGAGCTTTTACTTCGCGGCCGCACCGAGTGGCAGGCGCCGGACGTCGACGGACAGGTGTTCATCAACGATGCGCCGGAAGACGTGAAAGTTGGCCAGATTCGGCCACTGCGCGTGACTCAGGCGGGGGACTACGATCTGGTCGGGGAGCTGCTGCCAGGCTGGATGCCGGCTACATCGGCGCAGGCGTAACCATCGAAAGAGCCTTTTGCAGCTGTGTATCGGCGGCAAGCCGGTCGTCAGCCTGTAAGGACCAGGGGATGTTGCCCGAGGCCGGAGAATCCACAAGAACGTCCGGCGCTCGCCCTTGATGGCTGGTCACCGGTTTGCCCGAGGGCGTGTAGTACCGGCCGGTGGTAAGCTTTAGGGCACTTTGATCGGGGTAAATGAACACGCTCTGAACGGTTCCTTTGCCGTAGGTCGCGTGTCCCACCAGCTTGGCGCGGCCGGAATCTTGAAGGGCAGCGGCTACGATTTCGGAGCCGGATGCGGACATTTCGTTGACGAGGACGGCGATCGGGATGTTCGCGGACAGGGCATTAGGCTGCGCGGAAAACTCCTCGATCCCATTGGTTCGGCTGCGCGCTGTGGCGATCACGCCGTCGGCCAAAAACAGGTCCGCCACTTTGAGGGATTCGTCGAGGAGTCCGCCGGGGTTGTCGCGGAGGTCGAGAACGAGGGCGTCGAAAGGCGGCTCTGAGGCGAGGGCCGCAGCGACGTCGTCTGCGGATCCGCGTTGGAATTGCGACAACCGAAGGTAAAGTACTTTACCATATCGGGCAACCGAAACCGAGGGGACGAGAACGCGATCGCGCACGGGCCGCAACTCCCGTGGCTCGGACCAGCCGTCGCGCTGGATCGTCAACACGACGGTTTCCCCATTGGGGCCGTCCAACTGGCGGGTGAGGCGATCGATCTCGGTCAGGGCCGTTTCGCCATTGATGGCCACGATCCGATCACCGGTTCCCAGGCCGGCGCGTTCGGCCGGACTTCCGGGAATAACGCCGATCACCCGGACTTCTTCGGTGCTGGTTTGCAGTTCGACGCCGATCCCGTCGTAGGCGCCGTCGCGGTGTTGGGAGAGTTCGGCGGCCTGTTCCGCGGACATCCAGCGAGAATGTTCGTCCAAGGAAGCCAACATACCGCGAATCGCAGCATCGACCATGGCATCCCGATCGACGGGATCGACATAGGCGCGATCGATCTGCTCAAACACATCCTCAAAGCGCGCGATTTGACTGTTGCGCGCGTTCGCGCGCTCTGCGCCCAGCAGGCCGACCCCCAAGCCGGCGGACATTCCCGCGGTGAAGAGCAGGCCAACCAGCACCAAGGCGCGTCCGGGCGTGTACTCGTTCATTTGCTTCCTGCCGCTGTACTATACCGCGCCGTGAAGGAGGCGTGTACAGGATTCGTGTTCCAAACCGGCGGAGGAAACTTCCGACGGCGTGGCGGCGGGATAGGGTGCGGTGGGGGTTCGGATGCGAATTGCCGTCTATGGGGGCAGCTTTAATCCGCCGCACGTGGGGCATGGTCTGGTGGCTGCGTGGCTGCGGTGGACCGAACGGGCGGACGAAGTGTGGCTATTGCCTTGTTTTGACCACCCATTTGAGAAAGAGATGGCGTCGTTCGAGCATCGCGTGGCGATGTGTCGCGAACTTGCGGTTGCAGTAGGGCCTTGGGTGAAGGTGAATGAGGTCGAAAGAACGCTTCCTTCGCCCAGCTTTACCATCGATACCTTGGACGCTCTCGCGGGTTCACACCCCGAACACCGTTTTCGTTGGGTGTTGGGCGCGGATCTGTTGCCGACGGTTGGGCGGTGGAAGCGTTGGGATAGGATTGAGGCGGAATATTCCCCGATTGTGGTGGGAAGAGGGGGCTATACGGGGCCATCGGACGCTTTGGTGTTCCCGGATGTTTCGTCCACCGAGATCCGGCGCCGGGTTCGCTCAGGCGAGCCGATCGATCACTTGGTCCCGGCAGGGGTCGCCCGCCTGATGGTTTCTAGAAATTAGGCCCAAAGCCGATGATGCCGAAGTTTGTGCCTCCATCCCCATCGGCATCGGCGCCATCGATCACCACCGCGCCGTGATCCGGTTGCGCTGCCACCAATGGATTTGCTCCGGAGCCCGGTAATCCGCAGGGTTCGAGCGCTTCGAATGTGAAGGAGCCGGGATTGAAGAGTTCGTTGCAAGAAACGGCGTCCCCGAGCACCGAGTCCAGGGCGTTGGCTCGTGAAGTTCCGCCGACCACCAGGACTTTCCCGTCCGGTGTGGGCACCAACGCGGCATGTGCGCGGGCATGCGTCATGGCCCCAACTTCCGTCCAGGTGTCGATCGCGGGGTCAAAGACAAACGCTCTTCCCGTCGCCTCTCCGCCGGAATTGGCATGGGCGCGAAGGGAGGAACCGCCGACCGCCAGCACCCGGCCGTCGTCCAAGGCGATCATCGCAAGCCCTTGCAAGGCCACCGGTAGGCTCTCGACTTCTTCGGTTGTGCCGTTGGAGAGCATTTTTAGGCAGCCCTCGACCGGGTCGGTGTAGGTGACGGTGTCGTTGGGGGCGGCGCCGCCGCAAAGGAGCGCTTCATTGCTGTTGAGGGGGACGGCGGCGAATCCGAGCCCGGGAAGACCGGTGAGGGTTCCGCTGGCGAAGGTTTCCTGACCGACTGGATCGAAAATTTCGTATGTCGTTTCGGCGAAATCGCCGCTGTCGTCTCGGCCGCCCACCAAAAGTACCTTCCCATCGGTGAGCGGCACGGCGCGGTGGTCGGTCCTGGGGAATTGAAGGCCGGCGGAGGCCCAGGTAAATGCGCCGGCCGTGGCATCCAAGATGGCGACGTTCGTCGTCCCATTTTCACCGCCGGCCAGTATAATCCACTCTGAGTCCCCATTTTGAACGAGAGTGGCGGTCGCCCTGGATTGAGGGTCGACGGTACCATCGTTGTCGTAGTCGGGGAGAAGGGTGTAATCCGCAAACTCCCAGCTGCCCTCGTCTAAGTTAGGCATACGTTGCACGTTATCGTAACCGTCGGCGCCAAACAGCAGGGTATCGCCATTCGCGAGCATCACCAAGGTGCCGTCGGGCGCAGAGGGACTAGCGCCAATTTCGCCGATCCCGCCGGTTTCGGCGACGAGCATCGACGCGGTGAGGGGCTCCTGCTCGGTTTCCACGGTGAACGGACCAGTTTCGCCAAACGCGATCAGTTTTGAAGGATCGATGGTCCCTTCGGAGCCACCGGTGCGCTCCAGTGCAAGGCCAATCCAAGCATCGTCGAGGGGGCCGAGTTCCTCGGCGGTGGCAGTTGCAGTTGGAAACCCTAAAAACAATACTTCTACGTCCCCATCCTCGCGTACCGTGAGGGTTGCGGTCGGGCCCGCGGTCATGGGCGTCTGGTTCAACGGGTACAATGGCGTAATGTCCAAGGTGTATTTCGCCCTGTCATTGCAGGCGGTCAACAAACCAAGGATGGCGAAAGCGGTGCGAGGCATGGGCATCGCGCGGTAGGATACCAGACGAGAGGCGGGTGCGGGTGGTGAACGACACGGTGACATGTCTCAACGGCGCACGGATGGCGGCGGTTCCGGGGGTGGTGCACGGATTCACTACGCGTGAAGGCGGCGTTTCACTCGGCGGGTGCAGCTCGTTGAACTTGGCCGTTCGGGCGGGCGATCCACCCGAATGTGTGCAGGAAAATTGGCGGCGGGTTGCGCTTCGGTTCGGGGTGGAGCCCGCTCAGATCGCGGTCTTGAGTCAGGTGCACGGCAACCGGGTGTTGCGCGTGTTCGAGGGCCGTGGCGCCTTGCAGCCGGTCGGCGAAGCGGATGCGGCGGTGTGTACGGTTTCTGGTGTGCTGTTGGCGGTTCGGGTGGCGGACTGCGTTCCGGTGTTGTTCGCGGCCCCAGGGGGGATTGCTGTGGCCCACGCGGGATGGCGCGGGGTGGCGTTGCAGGTGGTGCAGCGCACGGTGGAAGCGCTGTGCATGGCAACGGGGGCGCGTCCTGACGCCGTGGTGGCTTCTATTGGCCCGCACATTTCGCAGCCGGCCTTTGAGGTGGGGGAGGAGGTCGTCGAGGCCCTGGTGGCTTCTGGCGTGGCGCCGGAGGGCTGGATTGATCGCACGGGCGTGCGACCGCATGTGGACCTCGGGTTCGTGGTGCGCGAACAATTGCGCGGCGCTGGCGTGATTTCGATCGATCACCTGGAATCATGTACGTACTTCGACCAACGATTTTTCTCTCATCGGCGCGATGGCGACGCCAGCGGAAGGTTCGCGGGTGTGATCGCCATGAAAGGTTCGCGTTGATTTGGGTGGCGCTGTTTGCCTGTTTTTCGGGCGATCCGGCGTTGGATCAAGAACGGCGGGCCTTGGACGCTTGGCGTCAAGGAGTAACAGCCCTGGAGGACCGCGAATACGAGAAGGCCCAACAGCGTTTTGCCGAGGCCCGGCCGCTCTCCAAAGAAGATCCTTTGGTGATCGCCTGGGAGGCCAAAGCCTTGGCGGATCAGGGCCAACTGGAAAAGGCGGTCGAAGTCCTGGAACAAGCGTTGAAGGTCCAACCTGACTTTCCAGAAGCGCGCTACAACCGGGCGGCGTACCTCTGCCGATTGCAGCGGCCTGAGGATGCCGCCGCCGAGCTGCAGATCGCCTTTGAACAGGGGGTTTCGGTTACTCCACGCCAGACGCTGCTGGATCCGGACTTTGCCGCGTGGCAGGGGCATGAGGCATTTGAAGGGGTATTGCCTTCGGAAAGCCTGTCGGTGGCGGTGGAAGGTCCGGAAGGATCGGTTTTTTGGGGCAGTGAGTTTCGACTGCGGCTTCGGGTGCTCGGAGCGGGGGATTCTGTGCTGGAGGTACACGCCCCGCAAACCCAGGGCGGAGCGCAGTTGCTTGCCGTGGACGAGTTGGAGGTTGCGAGCAGCGAGGGCTTGTTTCGTGACCTTACCTACCGATTTCGGGTGTTAGAGCCGGGGAACTGGGTGATGGGTCCCTTTTCGGTCACGGCGGGCCGACGACAGACGGAAGGCCCGGAAGTTGTGGTGACGGCCAAAGCGCCCCCCGATCGAGCGGTTACGCAATCTGCGCCCTGGGTCTGGCGAACTCCCCGCGAGCTGCTGCTCGATCCAAACGCCGAATGGGCGCGCCGGGAGGGGGGAAACGTACTGGTAACGTCCAATCCGGGCGATCGGGTGGATGTCATTCCCGCGATGGAACCGACTCGGTACAGTTGGAAACGGAAAGACGGCCAAGAACGATTTGTATGGGTTTACTCGATGCCGACGCCGGCCAAGGTGACCCTCCGGCGTCCTGGGGAGCCAGCGCTGGAGAAAGAGCTTTAGCGTTTGGATTTTCGGGTAAGGTCGATGCCGTCATGATGCGATCGCCGGATGGGCGCTCTACGGCCCGACGGCCGTGTCGGTATCGGCCACGTCGGTGTCCCCGACATCGGTGTCTTCTCCGCTGCATGCTCCGCATTCCAGGAGCTCGCCCATCAAGCCAGCCAGGGTGTTGCCAGCGCAGGCGAGGAAGGTCGCCGCCGGATCGCATTCAAAGCCGTAACGGGTGGCGTCCGTCACCGTATTGTTGGTGAGGTTGTGCTCGCCAACACCCACATTGAAGCCAGATAATCCTGGGTTTGTGACGTGAACGTTGGTGGCGGAAATGGCGGAGTTGACGGCGTAGATCCCATGTCCTCCGGGGGCAACGATCTGTCCGTCCCGATCTTCGTCGACGCCGTCGATCGTGAGTGCGGTGGAGGTGGTCGAAATTCCATGCAGCCCAATGTTTTGAAAATGAATGCCGGTGATGGAGGCGGTGCCAAGAGTGGACAAAAGCGCGCCTGAGCCAGCGATGTCCGTGGTTTCCCCGAACGACAGCCCGGAAAGTGCGACTTGAACCCCCGGGTAGGTTGCCGAGCCGGTGATGGCGAGCGCATTTCCGACGGTGACCCCGTCGACCTCCAAGTCGGTAATTTCGACGTCGGCACCGATGGTCGAATAGGTCAAGTGCACGGCAGCATCCGTGGATGAACCGACCTGAAGGGCGTTGGTCACGGAGACGTCGTCGATTTCGATCGGTGAGTTTGCAGCGATGAGAGCACGGCCGCGAATGTCGTCGAGCGAAGAATTCTTTACTTCGGTGGTGCAGTTTGAAACGCTGATGCCGTAGCCGTTGAAGGTGGTTTCATAGCTGTAATCCAACACACCGTTCAGGTAGGATTCATACTTGTAGTTCTCAGCAGTAACGCCGGTAATGCTGATTTGATTGAGTTCCAGTGTGGCGCTTGCGCAGTACACGGGACTGGTACCAATGTTATCGAAAGTTGTATTCGCAATCCGAGAACTACCGGTGTCATTGTAATACATGTAAATGACGTCGGAGTTGTAGTCCGTAAAGCTGCAATTGTTGACGTCCAGATCCGAAAAGATAGAGTAGATACCCATATCTCCCGCTGAGAAATCGCTGTCCGTGATCGCCAGGTGAGAATCGCTGACTTCGATATCGCGCCCGTTGTAGTAGCTGTACGTCTCGGTGATGTCGCCGGTTTCCTCATCCACATACGTGTACATGGACGTATCACCATTGTTTTGGAAGGTGCTGTTCGTCAAGACACCGACGGACGACTCCTGCATGTAAAGGCCGGCGGCCCGGCTCTGGTCGAAAATGCACTGGTCGCAACCAAAGGTCGACTCGTGCGCCCAAACTCCGCTACCGGTGTTGTTGCTGAAAGTGACGCCGGAAACTTCCACGTCCGCGAAAATGGGGGCAAGACCAAAGGTGCCGTTTCCGGAAAGTTCGCCGCCAGTCCAGGACAGGTCGGATTCCCATGGAGCGACCGCCATATTGCAGACGATGTACCCCATGTCGTCGTAGCAGGTATCGTCGTCGTCTCGGGTGCCGGTGACATTCACGTCGGTCAACGTCATGGTGCTACTGAAGGCGATAATTCCCCACCGGGCGTTGTCCGTAACCTGAGTGTTGCTGATGTTGAGGATGACGCCGGTGTCGTTTCCGGGGCTTTGGTAGACACCAGCACCGGTATTGCCGGAAACGGTGGTGTCACTGATGGTCATGTCGGTTCCCAGGCCGATGACGCCGAAAGCCCCGGAGAAATCATCCGAGCTGGTTTGGGGCTGCGCGAGTTCTTCGGTGGTGACGATGGTTGCCCCAGCGATTTGAAGCGTTTGACCTCCTTCGTCGACGACACCGTACTGTTGGTAGTCGGTGATGCTGACGTCGGACAGCGAGGCATTGGACGCTTTCAGCCAGACGCCAACATAGCTGCCGGAGAGGGTGTCTCCGGTCATTGAGAGTTCGCCGGCACTTTCAACGAGGACGTCCCCGAGAAAATTCCCGGTGAACACATTGGCGTTCAAGATGGCGATCGCGTCGTCGGCGTGAACTGCCCACCCGTCAAACGCTTCGTTGGTGGTGAGAATCGTACCGGAAATTGCATTTTCGGTGAGGGTGCCGACGGCGCCGTCCTTCAGAGTGACGCCGTAGCCATTCGCCGCGGTGATGACGCTGGTGGATAGATCGAGGGTTCCCCCATCGATTTCCAGGCCCCCGTCGCCGGGCGCGTCGATGGTGAGGTCGGAAGCGGTGACTTCCGCATCGGCCGCCTTGACGGCGAAATTGCCGATGGCGCCAAAGTTCACGTGGTCCAGGACCAATCGGCCACCGGTGATGACGATGCCCGATCGCGTGGATTCCACCTGAAGGTCGGAGAGGGCCACATCGATGTCGCCGGAAATGTTCACCGGTGCTGTGTTGGTTGGAGCCGTCCAAACAGCGCCATCTTCACCAACAATACTGATGGGACGCGTGATCGTGACCTCTTCTTCGTAGGTGCCGGCGCACAAGCGCAGCGTGGCTCCGTCGCTGGCGGCGTCCACAGCATCTTGAATGAGTCCGAACGAACCTTCGTCATCCACGGTAATGCATCCGGTGGCTACGCCATCGGTGTCGCCGTCGGTGTCCTGACCGGATGTGTCGTTTCCAGCATTGCATGCGAGAAGTGCGATCGTCAGAGAACAACAGACAAACAGGCGCATTTTCCATCTCCGAGGGCACAACGTACTTGGCGGCGGTCGGATCGCCAACAGGATTGGATACGGAACGTCTTCTTCGTTAGGAAGGGGACGCTTAGGGGGTCGGATGGAATCGGAGCGAGAACGCCTGCATCAGCGATTGGCGGCGATGGATGCTCGGGCTGACGCTGGCGGCGGTGAGGATCGAATCCGCAAACACCATGAGCAAGGCAAACTCACCCCACGGGAACGCTTGGATGCCTTGTTGGATCCGGGCTCTTTTGTGGAACTCGATCGCTTTGTCACCCATCAGTGCCATGATTTTGGCATGGAACGCCAGCAGTTCCTCGGTGACGGCGTGGTGACAGGCTACGGGCGGGTGGATGGGCGCTTGGTCTACCTGTTTGCGCAGGACTTTACCGTCTTTGGGGGCTCACTTTCAGGTGCCCATGCGGCAAAAGTGTGCAAGGTCATGGACTTGGCCATGCGAAACGGCGCACCGATCCTAGGTTTGAACGATAGTGGTGGCGCTCGGATCCAGGAAGGGGTGGTTTCCCTCGGTGGATATGCGGATATCTTCCTGCGGAACACCCTCGCGTCGGGAGTTGTGCCGCAGATTTCGGCGATCCTCGGCCCTTGCGCGGGTGGCGCGGTTTATTCCCCGGCGATCACGGATTTTATCGCGATGGTGGATGAGACCTCGTACATGTTTGTGACCGGGCCGGATGTGATCAAGACGGTCACCCACGAACAGGTCACCAAAGATGAATTAGGAGGGGCCGATACGCACAACCGCGTGTCCGGCGTGGCTCACTTCAAGGTGCCCGACGAACGCGCGATGATGGCGTTGTTGAGGGAATTGTTGTCGTATCTTCCCTCCAACAACATGGAGGAGGCACCCCGCAGGCCCACCGAAGACTCCCCACAACGTAAATGTCCAGAGTTGACCGAACTTGTCCCAACCAATCCCAACAAGCCGTACGACATTGTCGAGCTCATTCGGGCATTGATGGATGATCACCGGTTTCTTGAGGTGCAAGGCCAGTATGCGCAGAACATCGTGGTCGGTTTCGGCCGGCTCGGCGAGCGGTCCGTGGGCGTTGTTGCCAATCAACCGGCGCACTTGGCGGGTTGTCTCGACGTCAACGCATCGATCAAGGCGGCCCGTTTTGTGCGGTTTTGCGATGCGTTCAACATTCCCGTGCTGACTCTGGTCGATGTTCCAGGGTTTTTACCAGGAACGGCGCAGGAATATGGAGGCATTATCAAACACGGCGCGAAACTTCTGTATGCGTTTGCCGAGGCGACCGTTCCGAAAGTGACGTTGATCACCAGAAAAGCGTACGGGGGCGCCTACGATGTGATGAGCAGTAAGCACATTCGTGCGGACTTCAATTTTGCATGGCCAACGGCGGAAATCGCGGTCATGGGCCCCGAAGGCGCGGTCAACATCATCTATCGATCGGAACTGGCTAACGCGGCCGATCCTGTAGCAAAGCGTGCGGAATTGGTGGCGGACTACCGAGAAAAATTTGCGAATCCATATGGCGCGGCGGCTCTAGGCTACATCGATGAAGTGTTGCGGCCTGAAGATACGCGAATTCGGTTGATTGCTGCGTTTGATAGCCTAAAAAATAAGCGAGATCAGAACCCGCCGAAGAAACACGGCAACATTCCGCTCTAGCCGCCGCCCGCGTTGACAGGGGGGCTGCGGTCCGATAAGCGGGCCCGTCGTCTATTCGTTTACGAGGAAAACCATGGTCCGTATCCGGCTCACCCGCCTGGGCACCCACAAGCGCCCCTTCTACCGCGTCATCGTCGCGGATTCGCGCAAGGCTCGCGATGGTGCAAACATCGAATTGATCGGTCACTACGATCCACTGCCCGAAAACAAGGCGATCAAGATCGACCTCGATCGCGTGGACTACTGGCTGTCCGTGGGCGCTCGCCCATCGGAGACGGTGGAGCGCTTGATCAAGAAGGCGCGTGAAGCCGCCGCTGCCGGTCAGGCCTGATGCAGGACCTCGTATTTCATCTGGTCAAACCCATCGTGTCCAACCCTGACGAAGTCAAGGTCAACATGGTGGAGGGAGAAGCCACGGTGATGTTGGAGCTGTCGGTTCACGCCGACGACGTCTCCGCTGTCCAGGGCGAAAACGGGCGTACCCTGCGGTCGATTCGGAACATTCTCTCCGCTGCGGCGGGGCGACGCAAGGCGACGCTCGATCTCGTTCAAGAAGGCGCTGCCGCGGCGGACGAAGAATAGCGTCGGTTGGGTGGGGGACTCAGTCGAATGCGATCCCACCCCTGCCTTCGGCCATTGCCAGGAAACGGAAGCACCGATGATGAGGTCGAAATCGGCCTGATCTCCGGTGTTTTCGGCGTTAAAGGGGAAGTGCGTCTGTACTTGCACAACCCAGAGTCGGACACCTTTGCCGAGCCCACGCGCGCAGTGTTGATCGATCCGCAGGGCAATCGGTTTGAATGCAAGCTTTCCGCCAGGACGGGTGCGGGAAAGCGCATTCTCGGGCGGATCGAAGGTTTGGACGATCGCGATTTCGCGGAAACACTGAAAGACTGGCAGATTTGCGTTGCTGAAGCCGATCTTCCCGAAGTGGATGACGACGAATTCTACGTCTACGAATTGGTCGGAATGAGCGTTGTGATCGGCGCACAAGAGGTGGGGACTGTCGCAGTGGTGCACAACACCCCCGGGGGCGACCTGCTCGAGATCGCCGTCGGCAACGACGTACGGTTTGTGCCGATCGTAGAGCGTTTTGTCCAGGGCATCGACTTGGAGACTCGGCAGATTCGGCTGGTTGAGGACGCGCTGGAGGAGCCGTGAGAGCCGGAGATGAAGCCGCGATCCCTCGGTTTGATGTGCTCACCCTCCATCCCGAGATGGTGCGTGGTCCATTGTTGGGTTCGATCCTTGGCCGGGCGGTGGCGGACGGAAAGATCGCCATCCATGTTCACAATATCCGCGATTGGGCCGAAGGAAAACATCAGGTGGCCGACGATCATCCGTTTGGGGGTGGCGCGGGAATGGTGATGAAGGTGGACGTGGTGGCACGTGCGCTCGAGGCGGTGCGCGGTCAAGGACGAGTCCTACTGACATCTCCGGCAGGAAAGCCTTTTTCGCAGAATGATGCCATCCGCCTTTCCCGCGAAAAGCACGTGATTGTGTTGTGTGGGCACTACGAGGGCATCGATGCGCGGGTGGAAACCCTGGTGGATGAAGAAGTTTCTTTGGGCGATTTTGTGCTTACCGGGGGCGAGATCGCGGCTTCCGCGATCGTCGACGCGGTGGCACGGTTGATTCCAGGGGTGCTCGGAAATTCAGAGTCTGCTGGCGAAGAATCCTTTGGGCAGGGTCTTCTGGAATACCCGCAATACACCCGGCCGCGGGTGTGGCGGGACTTGGAGGTGCCGGAGGTTCTTTTATCGGGGCACCACGATCGGATAGCGAAATGGCGCCAACAACAGGCGGAAACGCGCACTCAAACGCGTCGGCCCGACCTGTGGGCCCGGTATTGCGGGGTTGACGTCGCGGGCAAAAAACAATAAGCGGCAGGGCCGTGTCCCCTCTACCGGGGCGTTGAGGATCTCTGATCATGAACCTCCTTCAGACCATTGAAAGCGAAATGTTGGCCGCCCGCGAGCGCGCAGATGTCGACGTTCGCCCTGGCGATACCGTTCGCGTTCACGTACGCATTCAGGAAGGCGACAAGACCCGTACCCAGGCCTACGAAGGCACGGTTATCGGGATCAAGAAAGCCGGCTTCCGTTCTACCTTTACCGTGCGCAAGATTTCGTCCGGTGTGGGCGTAGAGCGTATTTTCCCCGCATCTTCGCCAAACTTGGCGAAGATCGAGGTTCTCGCTCGCCACAAGGTGCGCCGTGCAAAGCTCAATTACCTTCGCGATGTGAAGGGCAAGGCTGCACGTCTCAAGCCGCTGAGGTAGTTTCTGTTCGACCAAAGCGGGCTTCGGCGTGCCGCCTACGAGCGTGGCGTCGAGGCGGAATCGCGGGTCGCGCAGGAATTGGAGCTCAAAGGTTGGGTTGTCCTCGCGCGCAATTGGCGCGGAGCGGGGGGCGAACTCGACCTTGTGGTGCGTCTCGGGGATAGGCTGAGGTTTGTGGAGGTCAAAGCCCGGATGCCGGACGACGACTCCGGGACCGACGCGATCGACGAACCCAAACAGCGACGGTTGATCCGTGCTGCTGATGCTTGGCTTGCCGAAAATGGCGCGACGGACGACCTTGCGTTCTTGGTGGCTGTCGTATCCTTTAGTGAAAACGAGCGTTGGTCCATTGAATGGATGGATGACGCCTTCGACGGAGGGTGAGATGCCGCTGTGGATTGTGGCGACTCCGATCGGGACCCTGGCCGATTGCTCCCCTCGAGCCAAGCAAATTTTGGGTTCGGCTACGATGATCGCCGCGGAAGATACCCGCATGGCGCGGAAGCTGCTTACTGCTTTGGAGATCCCGGCACCTCCGTTGGTTGCGCTGCATGCGCACAACGAAGATCAGGCCTCGTCGAAAATCTTGGATGCGGCGGTCGACGGAGATCTGGTGCTGGTGAGCGATGCCGGTACCCCGGCGATCTCGGATCCGGGTGAGTTTTTGGTGATGGAGGCGCATCGTCGCGGAATTCAAGTGCTTTCGGTCCCCGGTCCGAGCGCGTTGGCGTCGGCGCTCGCGGCTTCTGGGATTCCTGCCATCCCATCTGCATTTCTGGGCTTTCCGCCACGGAAGGGGCGCGAAGGCTGGGTTCGCGAAGCGCTGGGCCGTTCGGACACGCTGGTGATGTATGAGGCGCCGACCCGGATCTCAGAGTTGGTGGCGCTGTTTGCCGAAAATGCGCCCGACCGAGAAGCGTGCATGTGCCGCGAAATCTCCAAAAAATTTGAGGAAAATCTCCGCATGCCATTGCCAAAATTGGCCGAAGAACTCTCTTCGCGCGAGAGTATTCGCGGAGAGTGCGTGCTGGTGATCGGTCCTGGGGCGGCTTTGGTGGAAACTCCCACGGCCCTCGCTGAAAATGCAGGGTTGAAGGACTTGGCGGGGGTATTGGCCGAAAGGTGCGGCGTATCCAAGAAAGAGGCATACTCCGCGCTCTTAGAGCTCGAACGCACGCTTAGCGGAGATCGAGCCTAGTACAGGTGCGGGCTGTCTGTGGAAATGGTAAAGCGATTTACGATTTGGTGGACACATGCACGCGCTGCAAATCATGGGTTTTTTGGGGCCGATTCTCGCCATGGTGGCCCTATTCGGCGTTGTTGGAGCGGTGGTTCTGGCCGTGTTTGTGGGCATCGGGTGGCGGCCACCGGCTTTTCTTTGGTGGATCGCGATCTTATCGGAGATGGCGATCGGGGCGATCGGCTTTGGGTATCAGGCCAAACAGGGCATAGCGGCGTTGGCGTATGTTGACCCGTCTATGGCGCCCGCGTTGGGAGCGATGGCGTACTCCGAAGCCAGTATGGTGTTGGCGGTAGCGCTATTTTTATCGGCGGCGCTGGCGATCCTTTCGGCAGTGCTGTTGTCGTTGGCGGCCGCTCTTAGTGCTGGTGAAACGACACAATGGACAGTGGTGGGCGCCCTTCCTGGCCCACTGCTGCTGCTTCTGACGCTCGGGGTTGCCGTTGTCGTTTGGCTGTTCATCGGCGAGGGACGAGGCCTGTTTATCGTGGGGTCATTGTTGGCCGCCTTGGGCGGAGGTGCGATTGCGCTGTTGCCGGCGGGACTGCGGGTTGGTGAAGAGCCGGCGGATGTGCTCCGAACCGCTGCAGCGCGAGCATCCGTTTCGGCATTGACGTGGGCGGGGGTCGTGTTTGCGGGTGTCGCTGGAGTACTGCTGGCGGATGGGAAACTGTTTGCCTCGGTGGCTGCATCCGCCGAGCCCCTCCAAAAAGTGGTGTTCGTTGCGGCGCCGATGGTTGAGGTAGTGTTTTCGAAGCGGCTGTTGGTGGTTGGCGTGCTCGGAACGACCTTGGCTTGCGCCGCCAGTGGTCTCCGTATGGCACCGCAGCTCGGAAACGCTCGAGCATTTCTCGGCGCAGCAGGGACCTTTTTGATGGTTGGTGCCATGCTCGCCGCAACCGGCGGGGCGTGGTGGGTGGGAAATGAGCTACGAGAGCTGCCCTTGCAGCGGGGAGCGGTCGCGGTCTTGGCAGGGTTTCAAGGGCTTCCGGAGCCGGGTGATGGAGGGGAGCCCCTTCAGTCCACTTGTTTTGTGGCGTCATCCACAACAGGGTGGTCGATGTATCCAGCGGCAACGGATTTATCTGCCTGTCCGGCGGGTTCTGCGACATTACCGTTGGTCACAGAGGTTGCGTTGGCTCTGAAGGCCGACCGCCCGGCGGCAACCATTGCGCAGGAACGCTGGTCCACTGGGGAAAAGAGGCTGAGAGTCGTCACTCGTGCCATACCGTTGAACGAAGAACTAGGTCAATGGCACCCTTTGCTGAAGGTGCTGCCGTTTGGCGAGGAGACGTTGCTCTGGAAACCGCAGGGATCACCTCCAGAGCAGATCATGTTGTTGGAACGTGTGGATGGAGCCGTTTTGGTCGCACCATCCGGAACCTACCCATTGGCGAGCCTCGACGAGGTGCGCACGGTCGGCACCGACGGGGATTGGGCGGCTGCGGTTCGGATCGTGATGGTGCCAGGCGAACAATGGACAATACAGCAGGTGATTTCGACCTGTGCGCAAGTTCGGGCGCGGGCGGGTTTCGGCACTGAGTGCGGATTGCAGCACGAGCCCGCCCTCTTGCAGGTTGCTGCTCCGGAACCTGACGTCGAGGTGTCGTCGTCAAAAAGGAGCCGCACCGACGCCATGAGCCAGCCGGCGGTGCGCGAAGGGATCGAGGCCTCAAAGGGCCATTTTCAATACTGTTATGAGCGACAGCTCAAGCGCAATCCGGAACTTCGAGGGCGGGTGACTCTGGACTGGTCGATCGATGACGGTCGGGTGACACGCGCATTGGTCAGCTCAAACTCTACGAAAAATGCGGACCTTGGCGACTGCCTCGTCGATCAGATGAAGCGGCTGAAGTTTGGGTCGGGGGTGACCACTGACGTGGGTTACAGCTTCGTGTTTTCGCCCGGCTAACGCTCGTTGCGAGCGAGTTAGAAATCTCACGGATTCCTGGTCGGACGTTCTGTGCTCGTTCTCGGGTTGTGGTTAATCGAGCATGCCCGGGAGGCCAGTGTGGAATTGCGGTCGGCGGTAAAAGAGTTGATTGTACGCGTGCTTCAATTGGAGGGCGTGCGACCTGAAGACATCGAGGATCAGGGGCGGCTTTTTGGCGGCGGATTGGGACTCGACTCGGTGGACGCGTTGGAGCTTGCGATTCACATCGAAGAACAATTCAAGGTGAAGATGCCCGAGGATGAAACGGCACGGCAAGCGTTTGCGTCGGTGGCTTCGATTGCGGCGTACATTGAGGCGCATCGATGAACGCAGACGTGGTGATCCTTGGCGCCGGACCGACCGGATGTGCGTTGGGAACGTACCTTCGTCGACGAGGGGCCTCGGTCACTCTGGTGGAGGCGGTGGAACGGCCGGAGAGCGTCGTGGGCGAGTCCATGTTGCCGTGTTCAAGCCTCGTTTTCGAAGAATGTGGCCTTGATATGTCAAGGTACATGGTCAAACACGGGGCGGTGTTCTGTCGAAATGGCGAAGGCGTCCGGTTCGACTTTTCAGAGGCGGAAGCTCCACAGTGGACCTATGCGTGGCAAGTACAGCGCGAGGTGTTCGACCTTCAGTGGCGCGAAGTGGCACGCCAAGCCGGGTGTCGGCTGGTGTTCGCCAAAGCGTTGGACGTCGATGTCGATCAGGGTCGATTGAGTACGAGCGAAGGGGATTTGTTCGGGGACCGGATCATCGACGCCGGCGGCCGTCAAATGTGGTTGTCGAGCAAGTTGCGGTTGCGAGCCGGTGATCAGAACCTCCGAAACTCGGCGGTCGGAACTCGCTATTCTGGCGTGAAGTCGGTCGGTATCGACCAACCTGGGGACATCACCATCTGCTCGATTCCCGCAGGATGGATCTGGATTATTCCGTTTGGTGGGGGACTGGCGAGCGTCGGCGTCGTGATGACGCCGAATTGCGCCCTCAAAGGAACCTCGGAAGAACGCCTGCTTGGGGCGATTGCGATGTCGCCGGACGCCCAGGCGCGTTTGGACGGGGCCACCCGTGTGTTACCGCATCGTGGTTTGCAGGATTTTACCGCGACTTCGAGCACCTTCTATGGTGACAAGTTTGCCCTGTGCGGCGATGCCGCGACCTTCATCGACCCCGTGTTTTCCAGCGGCGTGCTGTTGGGATTGCACGGTGCACGCGGGCTGGCCGCGGCGTTGGACGGAGGAGATTTAGCGGCGTGGGAAAATGAATATCGTGAAGGGGCCTCGGTATTTCGTAAAGTGATTGACCATTGGTACGCCGATGACTTCATGACGTTGGCGTTGGTTCCTGCACAATACCAAAAGCCCTACATTCGTCGAGGGATCGTCAGCCTGCTCGCCGGCGACGTCTTCGATCCAGCGAAGAAGTCGCCTCGGTCGATGGCCGATCGCATGCCCCATCTCGCCGCCCTGGTTCGCACCCATGGCCTGCTGCCAAGTGCGGATGGTCACGCGTGATGACGCGCCAAGAACCTCTGCCTTCGGCCAGTCCATGGCGAAGAGCGTGGGTGTGGGTTCGGGCGTTGTTCAGCGCGCACCTCTCTCCCGAGTCGTTGGCGGAGGCCGTCGCGGTCGGCGTTTTTATCGGATGTTTGCCCATCTTTGGGTTGCATCTTGGCGCGTGTATTTTAGTGGCCAGGTGGAGAAAGCTCAATCAACCCATCGTTTACGCCGCGGCGAACATTTCGAATCCTTTCTTTGCGCCATTCTTGGTCGGTGCGGAGGTAGGGATCGGTGAAACTCTCCGTTATGGGCGGGTTTGGCGCGATGGGACCCTAAGCGGCACCGTCTGGGAGATGGCGCAAGCGGCGCCGGATCTGTTGATCAGTGGCCTTTTGGGAAGCGTCATACTTGGCTTGGTGCTTGCGATTTTGGCCTACGGATCCGTTTGGGCGATCGCGCATTGGCGGGCGCATGGTCCCCGCTGAACGACGTTTCTTTGCAGCTTTGATCACGGGATGGGGAGTTGCGGCCCTTCTTGCCTCGCAATCGGTGTTCATCGGGGCGGCGCTGGCGTTGACCGTCCTGTTGGCGCTGGGAGCCTTGTTGGCACTCGGTAGCGCGCGACCGGAACTTCAGTGGTTTGGAACTGTGGTTTCACGTTCTAAGCACCCCAACCGCATTGCGTTGACCATCGACGATGGGCCGGATCCCGCGACGACACCGCTTTTTCTTGAGATTCTCGCCAAGCACGGCGCGCACGCTACTTTCTTTTTGCTTACAGACCGAGCCGCAAAATATCCAGCATTGGTTCGGCAGATTGCCGACCAAGGGCACGAAATTGGGCTTCATGGCCTTCGTCATGAGGCGGCCATCGCCTGGTGTAGTCCGCGGGAGGGGGCACGATGGCTCCGGGAAGGCCTCCAAGGCCTCCAGGACCTCGGGGTCGATGCGGTGCCATGGTTTCGCCCCCCGTTCGGGGTGGTGAGCCCCAGGACCTTTCTAGCGGCCGCTGAGGCTGCGCTGGGTGTGGCGTGGTGTTCAATTCGAACGGGGGATGGGGTAGCGGTCGATGTGCTGCGGTTTCGCAAGCGCGCCCTCGCGGCGAGAGGTGGGGATGTGGTCCTAATGCACGACGGAAATGCTACAACGATCGCCGAGTTACCGTCGATTCTCACCGCTTGGACATCCGCAGGTTTTGAGATCACCGGCTTCGATCGAGCGCAGGAGGCCGATTGACGGTAGTCACCCGTATGGAAGTATGGTCCGCAGCGGGTTTTGGGATTCAACCCCTGATGGATGCCGTGTGCGCGGGCCGTTCGCTGGTGCGACCTGTCTCCTGGGACGATGGGGCGTTGCGGGCGCCGTTTGCCGCACTCTGTGACGGGAATTCAGTGCACGAGTTGTTGGATGCCGTCGTTGGTTCGGTGCTTCCGAACGATGAAGGTCCGATCGGTCTGGTGGTCGGCACTACGTCGGGTGAGATTTCCGGGCCATTCGAAGCCTGGGTTCGGGCTGGCGAACCGGCGGATCAAGAGCGCCGGTGGCGCCAGGACCCGGTCGATCGGATCGCGCTCGCCCGCCGCCTCGCGCCGCACCGCACGATTTCGGTCGCGTGCGCTTCGGCCACCGCGGCGTTCGATGTGGCGGAACGGTGGATCCGCGACGGGGTGGTGCAGCGGGTGATCGTCGCAGGGGTCGACAAGCTCTCTCTGTACATCCACGCGGGGTTCGGTGGGTTGGGAGCGCTCAGTCGTACCCAATGTCGTCCGTTCTCCGACCAACGCGATGGCCTGCTCCTCGGTGAGGGTGCCGCGGCGTTTCTGCTGGAAACGGATGCCTCCGCGCAACGAGGAAAACGGTCTCCGATTGCTCGATTGCTTGCGACAGCGATCACGCAGGACGGGGTACATTTGACCGCACCGGACGCTACCGGGGCGGGTCTGGCGCGCTGCATGGCGGCGGTACTGCAAAAAGGAGGGGTTACACCAGAGGAAGTCGATTGTATCAGCGCGCACGGTACGGGAACCGGGCTCAACGATGCCATGGAGGCGGAGGCGTATCGAGCGGTATTTTCGGGTCCAGTCCCATTACACGCCGCCAAAGCAGTGATCGGACATGCGCTGGGGGCTGCCGGTGCGCTGGAGGCGGCGATCGTATTGGCGGGCATCGGTGGAAGTGAACTACCAAAGCCTCCATTGGAACCTTTTGATCGCTTGGTGCTGCGGCCTGCGGGCCGAACCGAGGTGGGTCTGTCGGTGAATGCTGCCTTTGGAGGGGTGAATGCCGCGGTGCTGTTTGCCCGCGCGGATCGCCATCCACCCGAACGAAAATTGCGTAGCGCACGCCGCATCCAGTCGTTGGCATGGTCAGGCCGGAGTTTTCCGTTGGCCGAGATTTGGCCGGACGCGCCGCCGGCCTTGGGGCGGACCGACCACTATGTGCGAGCCGGAATGCGGGCTTTGGTAGAGCTTCGAGAGCAGCTGTTTCCGCAGGCCGGGGTGGTTCTGACGAGTCAGTCCAATTGTCGGGCGGCGGACCTTCGTTATTACCGGGGGGTGGTGGAAAAGGGCTCCGCGGGTGCCTCCCGATTGGCCTTTCCATACACGGTTCCGGGAGCACCGCTGGCAGAAGGCGCGATTCTCGCGGGCCTTCGCGGCCCGGGCTGGGTGTTTTGCGGTGCAGCCTCGGAAGGGCGTGAGGAGGCGGAGCGTGCGGTTCGGTGCGGAGAACTCGAACAATCGGTGGCACTACACATCGAGGCCCCCGAGAACGGCGTTGACGCAATGGCCACCGTCGAAGTGGCGGTATTTGCATGAACAAGGCAGTGGTCATCGGATCGGGCATTGGGGGCCTGACTTCAGCGATTCTTCTCGCTCAGAGGGGCTGGAAGGTGACCGTGTTGGAGCAACACTACCGTCCAGGTGGATGTTTGCACCGGTTCTTTCGGCAGGGTTTGGGGTTCGATACCGGTTTTCACTACGTCGGAAGCGCGGGGCCTGACGAGTCGTTTGGTCGGATCATGCGCCATCTTGGCGTCTACGATCGCGTGCAGTGGCGGCCAATGGACGCGGCCGGCTTTGACGTCCTTCGGTTTCCCGAATTCGAAATTTCGGTGCCCCGCGGGCTCACGGCGTGGCAACAGCGCTTGGAAGAGGCCTTTCCGTCGGAGGTGAAAGGGATTCGCGCATACGTTCAGCTGCATCGTGAAGCGGTATCGGCGTATGGGCTATACAATCTCGACCTCGGCATTTCCTCCTTGGACGTGATCCGGTGGGAAGAAATGCCGCTTACCACGGTCCTCTCTGAGTTGTTTTCCGATGAACGGTTGCGAGCCGTGATCGCGGGTCACGGTGCGCCCTTGTACGGGGTTCCACCTTCGGAAGCACCGTTTGGCGTCCACGCGGTGGTGACCGACCACTTCTTGGGCGGGGGATGGCGGATCGCAGGTGGCGGAGATCGCCTGGCCAAGGCGCTTTGCAGCCGGTTGCGCGAGTTGGGAGGGGAGATCTTGCTTCGCGCTGAGGTGGATCGCATTCAAGTGGCGGATGGGGTTGCCACCGGCGTGATTCTGAAGGATGGGCGTGAGTTTTCGGCGTCGCTAGTGGTCGCCAACAATCACCCGAAGCGGGTGGCCGAGATGTTGCCGGCGGGGTCGCTTCGGCCCATTTATCGCGAACGCCTGGCGGAGATGTCCCCAGGAAGATCGCATTTCGGCGTGTACTTTCGCATTCGGGGAGACTTGGCTGTTTGCGAAGGGCGAAACCTGTTTCGGTATTCCACGTGGGATGTAGAGGCGGCTGAGCGGGGCGGGGATCTCGGGGAAGTTCCCTTTTATTTTTTAACCGCGCCGGACCCGGGAATTGCTCTGGCGATCGTGGCGTCGAATTGGGAACAATGGTCCTCGCATCATGTGGAGGTGCCTTCTTTGCGAAGTGGAGAGGGGCCCGCGAGAGAGGAGGGTTATCGCCGGCAAAAGGAGGTCATGATTCGAGCGATTGTCGACACGTTGCGGCGGGAACATCCCACGGTTGAATGGGAGCTATTGGACGCAAGCACGCCGGTGACCGCTGCTCACTATTTGCGCACGCCAAATGGGGCGAGTTATGGTCATTACCATACGGTCGGACAGATGGGGAGGTACCGTATACCCTCCGCTGTTCGGGTTCGTCAGTTGGTGCAGGTCGGCCAATCGGTGGCGTTCCCTGGGATCTGTGGGGCGGCGATGAGCGCGTATTCGGGACTTGGCGGCGTGTTGGGACTGGAAACCCTGGTTCAAGAGTTGAGGGCGCTATGAAACGGGTGGTGATCACCGGGACGGGTTTGGTGACCTGCCTCGGGCAGGACGTCGAAAAAGTGTGGTCTGCGGTTCTCAAAGGCGAAAGCGGCGTTCGCGTTCACCCCGAGTTTGCCGACGTGGATGGGCTGCGCGTTCGAATTGCAGCACCGGTATTGGACTTTGAACCGCAAAAGATCCCGCGCAAATTTCGACGCAGCATGTCTAAGATGGCGATGTTTGCCGCGAGCGCCGCACAAGATGCATTTGACCAAGCGAAGTTTCCTATGGAGACCCTTTCGTCGGGACGCGTGGGAATTGTGGCGGGATCCACCACCGGTTCGCCGGAGGCGATGCGGGAGTTCTTTGCGGAATTTGTTCAGCACCACTCGATTCGTCAGGTTTCTTCGACGATGTTTTTGAGGGTGATGTCGCACACCGTGCCAGCGCATCTCGCGTTGGTGTTCGGGATCACCGGGCCCGTGCATTCACCAAGTTGTGCTTGTGCCGTTTCGAATCAAGCGATCGGTATCGCTCTCGACATGATCCGCTCCGGCCGAGTCGACGCGGTGTTGTGCGGGGGAGCAGACGAAATTTCCGTGCTTGGAATTGCGACTTTTGATGTCGTGAATGCGGCTTGCCGCGGCTACGAAGACGATCCAGGCGCGCGCCCGGCCCCCTTCGAATCGTCGCGGGACGGCGTGGTGATTGGAGAAGGCGCTTCGATGCTAGTGTTGGAGTCGCTGGAGCATGCTCAGGCCCGCGGCGCCACGATTTTGGCGGAAGTCCTCGGATATGGCGAAAGTTGCGATGCTTCCCACATGAGTTCCCCTGAGGCGACGGGAATGCAGGCCGCCATGGAGCGCGCGCTTCGGGATGCACAGCGTTCTCCGCAGGAAATCGACTATGTTTGTGCGCATGCAACCGGCACCCAGGTGGGCGATGCCACCGAGGCGGAAGCGACGTGGCGCGTGTTTGGTGAGGCCGTACCTGTATCGAGTTTAAAAGGTCACTTTGGTCACACTCTGGCTGCCTGTGGCGGACTGGAAGCGGTGCTTTGCGTGTTGGCGATGCGGGATGGATGGGTTCCCGCGACCCGGAACTTACGGGAAACCGACGTGGCCCCCGTGCAGTTGCCGAGGGAGCCAATGCGTCGCCAACTGAATAATATCGTGTCCAACAATTTTGCGTTTGGCGGGATCAACGCGAGCCTTGTGCTCGGGCGTGCTCCCAGGGATTTCGAAGGGGGAACGGGTGCAACAGGTGAATGACGTTGTTCAAGGAGTGCATCAGCTCCTGATCGAACAATTCGAGATCGAAGCGGATCAATTGACTCCGGATGCGAAGCTTCGTGACGATCTGGATCTCGACAGCCTGGACGCAGCGGACCTGCTGATCGCGCTGGAGAAGAAGTTCGGGGTTCGGATCGCCGAGGAAGAAGCGCGGCAGATGAAAACCGTCGGCGAAATTTCTGCCTATGTGCAGCGGGCGGTCAGTCGGCCGCTTTGACGTTCGACGGCGGGTTTTCTTCGAAAAAATCGAAGAAATTGTACCACTGTTCGGGGTATAGCTTCGCCCAATCCTCCAATTGGGAGGCGTAGACCTGCGTCCATTGTTGCAGTTGCTCTGCTTTGGAGAGCTGTCGATCGAACTTGGGAAACAGCGGCGGCCGCACCACGACGCGATAGTTGTTCGGGCCGACTTTGAAGCATCCCACGAGAAAGACGGGGACTTGTGCCAAGGCTGCGAGCATCCATGGACCCGTCGGAAACAGACATTCTCGGCCCATGAATCTGACTTTTGTGGTGCGGTCGTCGACGCGGCGATCGCCGTGCATGGCCACCACTTGTCCGGAGCGCAGTGCGCGGACGACCGCCAACGCCGCAAACCCCTCGGTTTGGTTGACGGCGATCGCCTCGGGCCGCCACAAACCGGGCATCGCTTCAAACAGCCTCTGTCCGTGGTCAGTGCTGGAAACGAAGCGGAGAACCTTGAGTCGACGGATGCGTTCGATGGACCCTGTGGCGCTGGCGTTGACCTCCAGGTTTCCGAGATGGGAGCCAAGGATGATGGCGCCAGTTCCTGCGAAAAACACATCTTGGAGGAGTTCAATGCCCTCGCGCTCATATTGAAAAGCGCTTTGTCCCCAAAGCAAGTATGCAAAGCGATCGACAATCGTGTGAGCGAAATTGCGGAACACTCGGTAGGTCGAAAGCCCAGGAATGCCGGTTAGCGCAAGCCATTTTGAGGTGGCATTCCTTGCATCGGGGGCGAAGATCATGTACCAGATCGCGAGAAGAGATACAAACGCATAGGCGGGTTTGCGACCGGTGAATTTGAGCATCCCCAGAACGATCTTCCACCCCAAAATGGCGCCGCGCGTGTCTCCGGACCAACGCGTAGCTCTGGCTCGCGCTGGGAGCCAAAGAGACGGGTTGACAGCCTTTTCGAGCACGAGCTTGGTGTTCATCCAGGAAATGCGAACATTGTCCCAGAGCGGGTTAAAGCTGGACACTCGGTCCTTTGGATCGGGATAAAACACGCGGCAGGGGAGATCCCGAACCGCAACGCCCGACCACAGGCAGCGGGTGAGAACCTCGACCTCCAGGTCATACCTGGAGCCTCCCAGACCAAGGCTTAGAACGGGCAAAATGGGATAGGCTCGAAAGCCGCATTGGGTGTCAGAGACGCGCCAACCGGTTTCGAACCACACCCAGAAATTAGAGAAATTTCGCCCGAAATTTGAAATGCCGGGTGCGGTCGACAGATCGCGAACTCCGGCCCAGATGGCGTCCGGCTCCCGTACACAAGCGGCGGCGAACGCCGGAATATCGGCAGGGTCGTGCTGTGCGTCGGCGTCCAAGCAGATGGCGTGAGTGAAACCTCGCCGGTTTGCCGCCTCCATCCCCGTCAGTAGAGCTTGCCCCTTTCCCCGGTTTACAGCATGCACCACGACATCAGCGCCAGCGGATCGCGCGGCATCGCCGGATCCATCATGGCTTCCGTCGTCGATGACCAGAACCGGGATTCCGTGGGCGAGGGCGGCGGCAGCCACTTCGCCCACGGTCTTGGCGTTGTTGTGCGTGGGGATCAGGACGATCGGCCGCACGTCTTTGTCGGACGGTGGAAGGGCTAGTGCCCCGCCGGTCATTCCCCACCACACCAGACCCGACAGCACCGCTAGTGACCAATAGGGGCCAGGATCGCCGCGAACTGCGGTTGCCACCGCCAGGACGATCAGCAGAAAAGCGATGACGGCGCGATCAAAGCGCATCAGGAAGCACCATGGTGAGCCGATAACCCCGTTTTCGATCGCGAACGAGGATGCTATTTCCCGCGCGAACGGCGGTCACTCGCCCGCCCGCACCGCGGAACTTTCGCTTCCATCCGTCGGAGGTGACGCTGGTGCGGAGGGTCCCAAACGGGAGTTCGCAAGCTTCGGTTGCTGGGTTGAGTGCGACCACCAGATCGCGCTGAAACGGAAGCCGCTCCAACCACGGCTTCCATTCGGGAAAGGCGGAGCGCACCTCGGTGATCCGCCCCCCTTCGGAAGGTTGCACTTGGACCGAAAACAATTCCGTGCCCGCTCCCGAAAGCGCGGTGAGCGCGAAATTCTCCTGGTCGATGGAAACGGCCGCATTTCCGCCGAGAGTGTGTCCGTGCGCACGAATAGCAAATTGCAGGAACGACTCGATTTCGACGGGAGGGCATTCCGCTGCTAACGCGAATGAAAAGAACAAAGCGATCATTTGAGCGTTTCCAGTAGCTCAAGCGCCAACAGCCGATCGGATTCCCGTTCCGGGGGAGTAGCGATCGCTTGTTCGAGAGGTTGTCGTGCTTCTTCCGAGCGACCCGCGGCAATGAGCGCGCGCGCCCGTGCGATCAGAAAGGTCGGATGTCCCGGGGCAAGCTCCAATGCGTGGCGGATTTGTGTTTCCGCTTCGACCGGTGCCATGCTCTTCGCCGCTTGAACCCATCGACGCGCTTGATGCATCTTTAAAGTCCGCTCGGGATGGTCTATTTCGGCGACCACCCGACCCTCCATCTTGCCGGCCTGGAGGTCGCTCAACGAGAATTCTACCCATTCGCCCGATAGATTCGGCCAGGACGAAACGGCGATAGTGCGTGCGGTCGCATCGATCACCACTCCGTGTGACGCGATATCGGCGTTGATGGCACCTTCGTGGCCGACTGGAAGTTCCAGTCCGCCTGGACCTTTTCGATCGCGGAGCCATTCGATCGCCAACCCTTGATCGACCCCGCCTTGGCCGAGAAGTTCGTCCATTCTTGTCAATCGGGAAAGGGTTGTTCCATGCGATATTCTGCTCAGATTTAACCCATCGTCCTTGTGGGGGCCGCGGAGGTGGTTGGCCTGAGCAAGGTGATTGCCGGCGGGAATGCGGGTCACATCGTCGGGAGTCACCTCAAAGATCGCGGCTTCCCCCGAATCACCATCGACGGCGAGGATGGCCTCGCTCACAAATCCCCGGCGCTGATCGAGAATGGCCTCTACATCGTCCAAAGAGCGAGCGTTCTCGAGGATTTCACGAGCAATGAAAATCATCGGGGTACCTGGACGAATGGGGGCATCGGATGCGGCCGCTTGTAGGCCGATGGCGATCCCTTCGGCATTGATCCCAGAAACTGAGCCGGACAGGCCAACAATTCCAACATGGACGTATGGGATCTTACCCTCTCCTTCGACCAGAATCACCGCTTTGTCCTCGTCGAAGGTAGGTCCTCCGTCGAAGTCCCAATTTCTGGCCAGCAGCCAGTGCCCCTCCTTGGTCCATTCGGCGCCGGCGACAAAGCCGGTACAACCGCCGATCGGGGTATCGACCATCGCTTGCCCGATGTCGTGCAAGGCATGAAGGAAGATTTTGCGCGTGTAGGCGGTGCTGGCCCAACGCTGCGCATCCTGGCCCACGGCGGTCAATGCCGCCAATTCAGCGAGGTGGCGCGGATCGATGGAGGAGCTCACGGCGCGACCGAGCACCGGTAACCCCCGGATCAAGCCATAACGCACGAGCGGATTGGGGACTTTTTCTTCGAACACCTCCAACATTCGTGCTTCATTTCTCTCTCGGAGCGGTCCTGCCAATTCCCCGATCGTATGCCCCATTTCGTCGGGGGCACCCTTTACCTTCATCACCCACATGCCGTGGTGCCGCTGCAGCAGGTTGTCCCCCAGGCGACGCGAACCCGGGCTAAGGCTCTCCGCTTTGGTCGAGAAACTTCGGACCGGAGGCGGGTCGATCCGACCAAGAACTTCGGCGATCTGGTCCGCCAGGAACAGGCTCACTCCGGCGAACGAAAGGCGGCGAATCCAGCGAGGAACAACTTTTTCGGCCTCGGCGGTGAGCAACGCCGGAGTCACCACGAAGGCGCCCACTGCCGTGAAGAAAATTCCGAGGCTGACCACCACGCCGATATTCCATACGACCGGGTGAGAGGCCGTCATCAAACCGGCAAATCCGCAAAATGCGTTCATCAGCGCCATGACGATCGCCGCCTGGGACGCTTTGAACTCGGACTCCCCAGAGTGATCCGCTTCTACGAGGAAAATTCCCTGATCGAAGGCGAGCCCGACGACCAGCACCAACGCCGGACCGCTGGCGGGGGTGAGCGGGATCCCCAACCATGCCAGGGTACCAAGCGTGCCAAAAACAGCGCAGATCGTTGGGAAAACAGCAGCGAGCACCGGCACCGCACGCCGAAAACGAAAGGCCATGTACAGCAAAACCAGGGCGACGGCGGCCCCGGATCGCGTGAGAAGTTCGTTTCGAATTCGATCAGCGCCCTGTTCAGCGACGTCTGCGGGGGCGGAATACCGCGCCTCCGACCCCGACAACGAGAGCTCGTATTGCGTATGTTTGAGCGCCTCTTCGGTGGGGGCGTGGAGGATGGCCGCCACCGCCCAGCCGCCCTCGGTTTGAGCCGTCAACCGATCCACCAATTCAGAAACCGGGGTTTGAGACCAGGTTTCTGGTGTGGGTGCGGCGGTGGTAGCCAGGGTGGCGCGGAAGCCCGGCAGCAACAGTGCCGAGTCGAAGCCCACTTCCTCGGAAACGCGGATGAACTGTTGTTCCAGAGCCGCGTGATCGGACACCGCTTGGGCATTTGCGGCAATCTGTGAGTGTGGAGGCAACAAATTTAGCGGATGCTCGACCGTGGTGCCGGGGCTATGCGCCGCCACCTGGACGGCGGGAGCCAAGCGTGCGAGGGCTTCTTCGAGGGTTTTGCCTTCGGACACCAGCAGCGCCGACGAACCACCTCCGCCCCATCGGCTTTGAAGCTCCTGTTCCAATGCGGCGGTCTCGGGAAGGCGCGCATCCATGGCGCGCGGATCGCCGTCGAAGTGCACGCGGAGCGAGCCCACTGCCAAGATGCCGACCAGCACGGCGACGATTGCGCCGATCCATCCAGGTACATGCTTCGGAATCGGCAATTGAGGGACTCGGTCGTCCGGTCGCGCGAGCGCGGCGAACGCCAAGGGTCCGGCCAGGACGACCGAGAGAAAAGCACCGACGGACGCGCCCATCCCCACCCAAGCTAGGTCTGCGACCGCGGGGTAGCCGGAGGTCGCCAACATCGCAAAGGAAGTGCAGGTGGCGGCGACGGAGACGCCATAAGCTCCCATCAAATGCCGAAGAGTGGCGATGGCGACCTGGATGCGCTCTGGAAAGGTGTTGGGAACGCCATCGCGGATCCCGTGAAGGTAAAGGTGAATCCAGTAGTCCACTCCGAGACCTGCTAGTGCGCCACCAAATGCCAGAACAATGCCGTGAATCGGGGATAGGATCGCGGCGGCGGCGCCCGCTGTTAGCGTGCCGATGGCCAAGGCGGGGAGGGTTCCCGCCAGCGGTCGAAGCGACCGAAAAAGAAAGAGAAACGCCGCGATCACCAACGCGGTCCCCGAGGCCACGGCGACCTTGGTTTCGTGGCGAATGGTGGTGTATGCCTCCGCGGCGTACCGGTGCGATCCGATCCAACGGGTAGGAAGCGTCGTTTTGGCGAGTTCTGCCTCCAGGACGGTGATGGTGGGAGAGTTGGCGGTCGTCCCGAAGACCGGTTCAATGCCATGAACGAGTATGATCCCGCGATTTCCCTCGGGGTTGACGAAATGACCTTGGGACAGTCGAACGCCTTTGGTCGGCGCGGTCGCTTTTTGGGCCAGTCGGCCGCCGAGATCGAGGGGATCATTGGCCAAGTTTCGTGCGAACATCGCTCCTGCTGGTCCCGAGAGCCGCGCTTGGCTGGCTTCCAGCGCTTGCCGCATGCCGGTTTCGCTCAGCAGGTCGGCGAGTTCGTCAGGGTCGGTGAGTGCAATACGCGACCCGGCCATGGCGCTCTGCAGGTTTGCGCCGGCGGTCGAGCTAACTTGGTATTTTACCTCATACAGCTCGGAATGGCTGGACAATCGCTGCCCAAGGTCGTCGATCGCCTGATGGAGCGCTTCCGGCGACGACTGGGTGCCGTCGATTTCGATGAGTGTGGTGTCCAACAGTCCGAAAACTTTGGCGTCTTCCAGCATTTTTCCGAACAGACCGTCGCGGGGCATGGCCTCGGTAAGATCGGTGACCACCCGAGTTTGTGAGGTCAAAACCGACGTCACCAGGATCAACAGCAGGAGGGCGATCCCTCGCGCGCGGAGGTCGGATTTCAAGGGGCGTCCGGGATCGGTTTTCCGTCGAGGATGACGCGATGAAAGGCGAGATCGACCGTATCTCCGCTGGGCTCTTCTAGATTGACACCCGAGATTCGCCACGGAGATTCTTTGACATGAAGCTCCATTTTCTTGATGAGGCCCTGCAAGGATGGGCTCTTTGGCGTGAGCACAATGCGGGCCGGCGCGTCGAGGTAATGGACCGTAAAGTCGCGTTCGACCGCGGCAGGATCGGCCTGGAGCCAGACCAGCAAGCTGCTCGCCAGGCGGTTAGCGTCGGGCATAGAATCTAGATCAAAGCGCTCTTTGAGCCCAAGCTGCGGGAACTCCATACTGGCGACCGAGCCGTGCAGCTCGAAGGTGGAGGGCGCGGGCAGTTTCACAGTCCAGACGAGGTTTTCTGGCCGTTCAAATTCGATGGTCCCGGAGCTGACGAGCGGTTTCTTGAGAATAGCGCGTTTTTGCGTCTGCGTGAACTCTGCACTCAGATGGTGAGTTTTCGCGAGTTCGGCCCACACCGCAGCGTCGGGCGCTGCGCCGAAGGCGTTGCCGGCATACATCGCCGCCAACGCCAGTGCGGCAACACGACGGAAAAGCGCGAGGGGTTTTGGGATGTTTCGGTGGTTGGTGGCGATCGTCGGAACTTTGGTGTTTGGCGGTAGCACGCTTTTAACCCTCCTGATCGCAGTACCTGCCCAAATACTGGCGTGGCCGTTCGATCCCGATCGCCGGGTGGCGAACGGCGTTGGGCGTTGGACGTGGGCCATTGGCCACTTCTTTGCCCAACCGTTCTGGCGGCTGAATATTACCGGCCAGCCGCGGGCAGGCCAGGGTCCTTGGGTGGTGGTCGCCAACCATCAGTCGATGCTGGACATTCCGCTGCTGATGCATCTGCCGTTTCCGATGAGAGTAACCGCGAGACCTGGCGTTTTTAGGATGCCCGTTTTGGGGCAGATGGCCCGCTTGGCGGGTGCCGTTTCGGTGGATGCGGACGAGGAATTTGATCGAACCGTAGCACATTGTCGAGGACTCCTGGATCGCGGGATCAGTGTGGTGGTGTTTCCGGAAGGAACCCGCAGCGACGGGAGGACCTTCCTCCCGTTCCAACGAGGGGCGTTTGAATTGGCGCTTCGCGCGGGCAGGCCGTTGCTTCCGGTGGTGATTCGGGGGACCGCGGACGCGCTTCCCAAGGAACGGTGGTGGAGTCGAAAAGACTGGGTGAACATTCACCTTTGCGTGCTTCCAGAAGTGAGAGTCGAGGGCCGACAACGACGAGGCTTGGCGTTGGAGGTCCAACGGCAAATGAAAGAGGCCTTTGATGGCCCTCATCCCTTGGAGGTGTCGGACGCTCTCTTCGAACGGTATCGGCGCGCCGGCCGGTTTCATGCCGGGTTTGCGAAGTACAAGACGCTGATGGATCCTGTGTTCTGGGCGTTGTGGGGTAGATTGCCGCGAACCGGCACTTTGGTGGACGTGGGGGCGGGGGAAGGTCTGCTGGCGATGTGGTTGCGCACCGCGGGGAGTGACTTGGAGGTGTTGGGCCTCGATCCCGATGTTCAACGTATTCAGCGTGCAATGCTGGTCGGGGATGCGCGGATGCGCTTTCAGGTCGGCGATGCGCGAACGTTCGAAATTCCGCCAGCGAACGCTATCACCTGCATCGATGTCCTCCACTACCTGACCGAGGATGAACAGAAGCAGGTTCTGCAACGGCTCTCCAATGCGTTGTTGCCAGGCGGGATTTTGTTGATTCGGGATCCTTCGGCGGATCCGCGTGGGCGTTGGACCCGATGGTCAGAACGCTTGTTTGTGGCCTTGGGACGCCACCAAGGTGAAGGCGTGCACGTGAGCGGAGCCGAGCGGCTGGCGGGCTGGCTGAAAGAACATCTTGACGACGTGCGCATTGAGGACTGTAGTACCGGCCCTTTCGCGAACCTGTTGGTGAGCGGGCGGCGCCCCGTGACAACCATCGACTCGTGAAATAGGCGGTACCATGCGTCTTCAGGTGAGCCGTTGGGGAGCCTTGACCGCGTTGGGCGCGGATTTCGAGGCCATTTGTGAGGGTCGTTCCGGCTTTGTGGCGGATGAGACCTGGGATTCGGCGTGGTTGGCTCCTATCGCCCTTCGGACCGGCGTTCCAAGAAATTTGGCACTCGCATTGAATGCGCTTCACGGGTTGGACGTCGAAGCGCGCGATTTGGCGGTGGTGGTGGCGACGACCACCGGAGGCATGGTGGAAGGCGAACTGGCCATTGAGGAGGTTTTTTTCGGGCGAGTCCCGCATAGACCTCCCGATTATTATTGGAACACCCTGCTTCATCATTTGGCGGACGCGATTGCGGCCCATTTTGGAGCGACCGGACCGCGGCTGGTCGTCTCCACCGCTTGCACGAGCGGCACCGCAGCGATCGGCATTGCAGCAGACTATGTTCGCTCGGGGCGAGCGAAGCGAGCGCTGGTGGTCGGCGTCGACGCGCTGTGTAAAACCACCGTGTTTGGATTCCGGAGTTTGGGAGTCTACACTCGGCAGGGGTGCCGGCCCTTCGATCGACTTCGCGACGGCATGGGGATCGGGGAAGCGGCGGGCTGGTTGTTGGTGGAACCCTGGGAAACTAGCTCAAAAATTGAGCTTCTCGGTGTCGGGCTGTCGTCGGATGCGCAGCATTTGACCGCGCCGGATCCGTTGGGTGCGGGTTTGGAACGGGCGATTCGTGTGGCCCTCGGGGGAACCGCTTTGGAGCGGGTGGACCACGTGAACGCCCACGCGACCGGAACGCTGCAGAACGATGCCGCCGAAGCAGCTGTTTTGAAACGAATTTTGCCTGATGCCGCCGTTTCGGCGACCAAGGGGGCGACGGGCCACACCTTGGGTGCAGCGGGGGTGATCGAGGCAGTATTTACGATCGAAAGCATGCTTCGGGAAGTAATTCCTCCGGTGGTGGGTCTGCAGCAACCGCTGGAGGTGGCCGTCTCGGATCGCCTGCGTGGGCGGCATCAACGAGTGGCGCTGTCGCTTAATCTTGCTTTTGGTGGGCATAATGCGGCGGTTGCCTTCGCCAGGGCCGACCGATGAGAGTGGAGGTAGCGGTTCGGGCTTCGTCTTGTTGGGGAGCTTGGAGCCAGGGTTTTGTTGAAACGGACTTGGGTGCCGACCTTAGGGTGCGCTCGGGGGCTGAGTTGCCTCGCCCGGACCGTTACCCCGCTGGAAACTGGCGCAGAATGAGCCGTTTAGCGAGACTGTGTGCGCTTGCTACCGAACCGATCATATCGGTAATTGCACCAACCGAAATTGGTTCGCTTTCGCTATTTTTCGGCTCGATGGCTGGGGAATATTCCACCGGAGTAGCGTTTCTGCATACGCTGTTCCAGAAAGGACCTGCGGGGGCCAGCCCACTGCTGTTTCAAAACGCTGTTCACAATGCCCCTTCAGCGCATTTTACCATCGCTCTCGGGGCCACCGGGCCGGTGGAGACGGTGGCTGCGGGGTTGGATACTGCATTTTCGACATTAGAGCGGGCGATGCTGGCGGTAAACCTTCGGGGAACCCCGGCATTGGTGGTGATCGCTGAGGAATGTGGGCCGGAGATTCAAAAAGGGCTGGTGTTTGCGAATATGAAAGGAGTTTTTACGGAAGGCGCCGCGGCATTTCTGTTGGAGCCTGGACGCGGCCTATGGCTCGACGATCAGCTGAAAGGTCCATTGAATATGGACGAATTTGGCGCGGGACCTGCGTCGGATGCGGCCCGAGTCGACGCTGCCGTGCGCGCGCTCAGCGGAGTTTCCGGCTCGCGATTTCGGGTATGCGCCGGATGATCCCCCATCAACCGCCGATGTTGTTTGAGTACACCAAGGGCAAGGTGACCTTGACGGAGCCCCATCCATTGTCCAAAAATGGGGGATTTCGCGCGATCGAGTTGGTGGAATTGGCGGCCCAGCTTGCTGGCGCGTCGTTAGAGGGGGCTCATCGCTCGGGAATGCTGGTGGAAATTGAATCTGCGGAGATTCGTGCGCCGTGGGTTCCTGCGGGCACGGAGCTGATTCCTGAGGTGATTCCTGTGAAACAGCTCGGAACGCTTCATCGGTTTCGGGTTCGTTTGCCCGGTGTTCTGGACGTCGCTCTCACACTGAAGGTGGTTTGATGTGGGTTATTCTGTTGTGCGTCGGGCTTGCCCTTGCGGAGCCCGAGAGCATTTTTGTGGCGCCAACGCTGATTCAGTCGGCAGTACCGGAATATCCGGCGGAAGCCATGGCCGATCGGATCACGGGCACGGTGATCGTACGGTTGACCCTCGATGAAGAGGGACGCGTGGTGGATGTCATGCTCCTGCAGGGGCTTCGGGAGGATGTTGATACTGCGGCCGTTACGGCGTCCTTTGATTTAGGCTTTTCTCCTGCACTTCGAGATGGCGCTCCGGTAACTTCCGCGCTCGATTACGCTTTTAACTTCGCGCTGAAAGTGGACGATCAACAAGGCAATGCGGTGCCCGGCAGCGCGCGGATGGTGCTCCGCGATAACGATGGTTTGCCCGTTCCCGGAGCCGTTGTTGAGCTGCGTTCGGATTCCGGTCAGATCCGAAACTTGCTGGCAAACGACGATGGTGTCGCTCGCATGGACTTTTTGCCTCCGGGCCAGTGGACGGTTTCGGTGCGGGCGGAGGGCTTTGCGCCCACCACGATGGACATGGAACTTAAGTCAGGTGAAACCCGTGCTTTAGAGCTCCAGCTGGTGGCGGCGGGACCTTCCGAAGAAGTGGTGGTGATCGGGGTGCGCCAGCGGTGGCGCGAGGTCAAACGTGCCGAACGAAAGCCGGATCCGGAGCCGGTGGTTAGCGCCTACGAGCTGACCCGCCGCGATGTGGAAAGCACCGCGGGAGCCCTGGAGGATGTGAACCGCGCGGTGCACAAATTGCCCGGAGTGGCGTCCGATGGCGACCTGCTTTCGGGATTTTCGGTTCGTGGATTTACTGCGGGCGAGGTGGTTTTTCAATTGGACCGGGTACCAATTGATAACCCTTATCATTTGGCGGGCTTCAACAGCATTTTCAACCCGGACATGCTGCAAAAAGTTCAGTTTTACTCAAGTGCCGCACCTTCGGCGTATCCCGACACGACCTCCGCGGTGATGGATGTGCAGTCCTGGGACGGCGAACCCAAGGACGATCGCCACGATTTGGACGGCGCGATCGATGTGTCGATGAGCACGGCGCGGCTGTTGTTGATGGGTCCGATTGGGAAATCGGACGATTTGACCTTTGCTTTTGCGGCAAGGCGTTCTTATCTGGAACTCTACTTTGGGCTCATGAAGGCGATGAACCTGCTCGATGTGGCGGTTGCAGCGCCAGAATATGACGAACTTTCCTTGAGAACGGCATGGCGGCCCGGCCGACACCGCTTGCTGTTGACCTTGCTTCGAACGGGCGATCACCTCGCACTCGTGGATTCCGATGACGAAAGCAAGATCACCATCAGTGGCAATTTCGAACTGAACAATGTGCTGTATTTAGCGAGTCTGGATCACCTGTACACGGGCGCCAACGGAGCGTCGATTCAAAGTACGCTTTCGTACTCGGTGGACAGTTCAAAGATGGAAAGGGACTTTGCCGGTTCCGTGAACCGTACCACTCGTCGAAGCCAGTTTTTTTGGCGTTCGGATGTGGATGTTCCCTTCGATGAGCACCATCGGCTGATGGTCGGGGCGCAAACTACCCTCCGCGCGATGTCCTTTGAAGGGCCGGTGGATGATACACGTTCGACGCCGGCTTGGACGGCCTTGCCTCTGGCGGACCGCGGGTTGCCGCAACTGGAGCTTTCGCAGGAGGGATGGGCGCCGGTATGGGCGACCTATCTGGAGCATCGCTACACGGGGCCGGTGCGCACGCGGATCGGCGCCCGCACGACCTATGTGACCCGAAATGGTGAACTGCTGTTTTCTCCGTCAGCGGGGCTCAGCGTTCCCTTGCCAACAGCGACGATTCCAAAGATTGCGGCTGGGCTTTATCATCATGTGGTCGAGGACCCACTCACGATCGACCCTGAATACGGAAATCCGGACATTGAATCGGAAAAAGCGGCGCATGTGATCGTGGGTGTCGACCAAGGTCTTCCGATCGGAGACGGAGGTCTGCTAAGGGTTGAAGGTTATTATTCGAAGTTGTGGGATTTGGTGGTCAACCCCGATACCGATGAAGCGGTTGCCGCCGGTGATACCTACGAAAACGCTGGAACCGGGGTAAACGCTGGGATTGATGCGATGTTTGCGGCACGACTGCCCCGATGGCAGTTCATGATGAACTTTGGTTGGCTGCATGCGCGCCGGCACAACCCCAAAAATGAGGCGTTTGTGAAGGACTATACGCCTGGACAGGCGCAGGCCGTGACCGCGGGTGCGTCGGTGGAGTTTCAAATTACGCCCGCTTGGCGGGTTTCCACGCGCTACGACTTTCATACCGGTCGACCGATGTCGGAAGTGGAAGTGTCGGGCGAGGAAACGGTGCGAATGACCTCGCTTAACGAGATGCGTCTCAAACCCTTTCATCAGATCGATCTGCGTGCGGAATGGCGGAAAGCGACCAAGTGGGTTCGTTGGTCGGTGTACATTGAAGTTCTCAACGTCACTTATTTTCAGAGCCCGTTCTTGCCGATCGTGACCGTCAAGGACGGCGAGCGCGAGGACTCGCAGTTGTCGCATTTGCCGACCCGTCCGTTCCTCGGTGTACGAGCGGACTTTTGATGATAGTAAAGCGGTTTACCGAATACCCCGGCCATTTCCCTGGCGACCCTCTGGTGCCGGGTGCCGCACTGTTGGGCTGGGTGGAAGACGCGCTCGAACAGGAAGGATGGACCCTGCATACCCTAGGGCGCATTCGTTTTTTGGCGCCTGTGCGCCCGGGGGATGAATTGACCTTGCGGCTGGAAGTCCAGGACCAAAAAGCGGTTTTCTCTGGCATCCGCGGCGAGGAGGTGGCGTTTCGGGGGAGCGCTGCGATCCGAAGCTTAGCGGACTCGCCCGTAAACGCGCAGACTGCCTAAGATTTCCGCTTGCTCACGGAGGACCGGGTAGATGTGCTCGACGGCGTGGGGCGCTTGAATGCCTCCTTCAACGCCGAACGCCATCCCTACATATTTGTGAAACCGAGCGTCGAAACCAAAATACCCGCGACCTTCCGCGTGCGGCGCCTCAAAAACGGGCGCCCCCTGCATCCACGGGAGGGTGTTCGCGAGGGAGTCTCCGGACGTGTGAAAGGACGGCCCCAGCACGGCGATCGAAGACCACATCTGCAATTGAAATTGCTGTTCGTGGGCCCCGGTCCACAGGGTCCAGTCTGAGCCGATGGTTCCCGAAACAAAGGAGGCAGCGCCAATCCGGTCGCCGTCGACGGTGCGGCGGCCTTCGAGGCGGCCGGTCGCCACAAAGTAGGGCGTTGCCGGCCCGCGGTGAGTGGAAAAAGCCGCTTTTAACTCCCCTGCGACACCCCCAGCGGAGGCGCCGCGGCGGTCGCCGTTTTCCACGGCTGCTGGTCGGCCGCCTGGGGTACGGAATGCCACGTCAATGCGCAGGTTGAGGGGCACATTTGCGTTTGCAAGTTGATAAGGGGCGACGGCGGCTCCGATCCAAACACCGTCCCAGCCGCCGTACTTTTGCTTGACGACGCCGGTGGACTCAGTGCCAGTGTAGGTGCCTGTTCGTGAGATGGGATCGAAGGACATTTCCGGAAGATCGATCCAACTTTGGCGCGCGGCAGGTGTGGCGTCGAACCCGATCGTTCCAGCGAGACCGCGATAGGCGACGAAGGTGCCGTCAAAATGCAGGGTATGCAGGCTGCCTTTTTCCATGCCCACCGTCTCGCCATGCTCGGAAAGCTCGCCCCAGGTTTGTCCGCCGCGGTAGGTGAGTCCGACGTCCGCGCGAAGAACCGGCGGTAATGCGGCGGGATCGGCCCAAGCGATTGCGGCAGCCAGGATCAGCAAACATCCTCCCCAGCAAAGGGTAGGCGCAAACGGGGTGTCAGGTCAACCCTGACGCAGGCCGTATTCCTTCATTTTCAATTGAAGCGACTTTCGGGAGATCCCCAAAGCCCGGGACGCGCGGGTGACATTGCCGTCTTCATTCTCCAGGACGCGCTGAATTCGCGCTCGTTCGAGCTTCGCCGTGTGGACCCGCACGTATTCTTTCAGGCCGAGATCCTCCAGATCGCCATCGGGCTCGTCCTGCACGTTGTCGAGTTTAAGGCCGGGTAATTGTGCGATGGTGAGTGCGTCGCCGTCGGCGAGCAGCACCGATCGCTCCATCAAGTTTTCCAACTCGCGAATGTTCCCGGGCCAAGAATGTGCGGCCAACGCGGACAGTACCTCTTGCGATACCGAGTGGATCCCCTTGCCGAGTCGTTCGTTGAACTTGGCCAGAAAATGCTCGACCAAAAGGGGAATGTCGTGCCTGCGCTCCCGCAGGGGTGCGAGGTGAATGGGGATGACGTTCAACCGATAGAAGAGGTCCTCTCGAAAGTTTCCCTCGGCGACGGCCTTCTGGAGGTCGATGTTGGTGGCCGCGACCACCCGAACATCCACGTCGATCGAGCGCAGTCCACCGATCCGATCGATTTTGCGTTCTTGCAGTGCGCGGAGGAGTTTGACCTGCATTTCTCGGGGAAGTTCGCCGACTTCATCCAGAAAGAGTGTGCCACCGTTCGCCAGTTCGAAACGGCCGGGTTTGGCGGTGACGGCGCCCGTAAAAGAACCGCGCTCATAACCGAACAGTTCCGCCTCAAACAGGTTTTCGGGGATGGCGCCGCAGTTGATCTGAATGAAAGGTGCGGCCTTCCGGTCGGAATGGACGTGGATGGCGC
>SYKL01000300.1 GCA_005797785.1 Pseudomonadota bacterium
CCCAACCGGCGTAATAGAAGAAATGTGCGGCGGCGAGAGGCACGTCGACATCGCGCGTTTCACGGATGGGCTTACCGTTGTCCAGGGTCTCGAGAACGGCGAATTCGCGGGCTCGTTCCTGCAGTCGGCGAGCGATTCGGTAGAGGTATTTCCCGCGTTCGAGGGCGGGCAGGCGAGCCCAGGGTTCAAACGCCGCGCGAGCCGCCTGAACGGCGCTGTCGACGTCCGCGGATGTACCGGTGGCGATATGACTTAGAACCTTCATTGTCGCGGGATTTATGGTTGCAAAGTCTGCCGAGTCGTCCCCGGCGATGAATTCACCAGCGATGAAATGACCGTATCTCGGCTTGATTTCGACCTTGAAGGTTTCAGGTGCCGGGGCGAGGGGAAGGGCGCCGGCCAATTTGAGTTCTGGAGTCATGTTTAGTCCACTGAAAAGCGTCGAGGGGATGGGTAGTTTCCTTCGTCCCGGCGGACGATTTGGCGAAGCAGGTCATTGACCAATGCACTGGCACCGAAGCGAAATAGGTCTGGGTTCATCCAGTCCGAACCTAATGTTTCGGCCAGTAAGACCAAGTAGTGGAGGGCGGGTTTGGACTGCCGGATGCCTCCGGCCGGTTTCATGCCGATTCGTTTGCCGGTGGCGAGATAATGCTCTCGGATCGCCTCAAACATCACCAGGGTGACTTCCATGGTGGCGGCGGGCTGGACCTTGCCCGTCGACGTCTTGATGAAATCCGCGCCGGCGGCAATCGCCAAACGGGACGCGGCAGCGATATTGTCGAGGGTGCCGAGTTCCCCGGTTTCGAGGATCACCTTCAGGTGCGCTGGACCACAAGCTTCCTTGGTCGCCACGATTTCTTCGAACACCTGCTGCCAACGTCCGCTTAAGAATGCACCGCGATCGATGACCATGTCGATCTCATCAGCTCCCATGGCCACGGTCTGGCGTACCTCCTCGAGTTTCAGGGGCAGCGGCGAGAGTCCCGATGGAAACGCGGTGGCGACCGCGGCGAGTTTGACGGTGGAGTTCCCAATGGCCTCCCGTGCAAAGGGCACCATGTTTGGGTATACGCACACGGCAGCACACGAGGGAATATCAGATCTTTCGGGAAAGGGATGCTTCGCCTTTTGGACAAGCGCCTTTACTTTATCGGGCGAATCCATGCCTTCCAAGGTCGTGAGGTCCACCATGGAGAGAGCGAGCCTTAGAAGCGTATCTTTGCTTTCGTTCTTGATGCTGCGGGTACGAACTCGGGCGCACCGCGCCGCGACGGCGACCGCATCAACCTTGGTGGAACGCCAACTTCGCGCTTCGGATTCGTACCAAACTGGGGGACGGCCGGCGGTCATGGAACCTCTCATAATGGCGCCACGAAACTAGCACGGCGGGGAGAGTTTGAAACCGAAAATAAAAACCCCACCGCAGGGGTGGGGTTTTATTGAAGTGGGGCCGACCTAAGTCAACCCCAGAGCGATCACTCTGCGGCTGCTTCTTCGCAGTCGTAGACGTCGGCGCAAACTTCTGGGAAGTTCTCGGCGGCGCCTTCACAAGGAGCTTCTTTGAGGGCCTTGGAGCATTCCTTGGCGGCGTCCTTCACGAAGGTGCAGGTAGGCGCGTCTGGATCGGTGTCGTCACCGGCTTCGGTGCACTCGAACTCGAAGCCTTCTGGCCACTCGCATTCGGTCAACCAGTCGCAGCTCTGCTCGGCGAGCTTGTCTTCGGAAACGCCACAACCACCGAGGCCGAAAGCCAGAGCGGCAAACAGGATCTTCTTCATGATCTCCTCCAATGCCAGACGCGCGTCTGGACTGCCCGCAAGGTTAACACAGTATGTTGGAATCAGCACCTCCTGAACTGCCGTCTTAGGCACTTTTGGGGCGGGCTATAGAATTTTCCGCCTGAATTGCAGGTTATTGTGTGGCGGCAAGCGTCACTCGCTGGGTGACCCTCGGGCATTGGGCGTCTTTCTGCGGTTATGGGGGGTGGCGCGGCGGCGGCTCGCGTTGGTGGCCAGGCATCGTGCGAACAGCGAAAGCCGGTTACGAAGCGAGCAACGCGCACCACACGGCGCGCTACTCGACTGGAACGCGGAAGTTTGGAGTTGCAATGCGCGCAACCATTGTGGTCCTTGATAGTTTTGGTGTAGGTGCCATGCCTGACGCCGCAGATTGGGGCGACGAAGGTTCGGATACACTTGGGCATATTGCTGAATCTGTGGGCGGTTTACACGTTCCTAACCTTGCCGCCTTGGGCCTTGGCAATATTCACCCAGCTCCCGGATTGGCCCCTGTACAGGGACCTTTGGCCTCTTGGGGAAGGATGGCCATTGCATCGGATGGCAAGGACACGATCGCCGGGCACTGGGAAATGGCCGGTGTGCCGGTGCCAAAACGATTTGGAGTGTATCCGGAAGGCTTTCCTCCAGAGGTGGTGGTAGCGTTGGAACGCATCACCGGGAAAGCGATCCTCGGGAACATTGCGGCCTCCGGTACGACCATTTTGGACGATTTGGGCCCAGAACATCTGCGCACGGGTCAGGCGATTGTGTACACCTCGGCAGATTCTGTGCTTCAAATTGCTGCACACGAAGAAGTGGTGCCGCTGAAGCTGCTCTACAAATGGTGCGAACAAGCTTTTGAGGTGGTTTCGCCTCTGAATGTGGTTCGAGTGATCGCACGACCCTTTGTAGGAACGCCGGGAAAATTCGTACGCACGACAGGGCGCAAGGATTTTGCTCGGCAGCCGCCGGGAACGACCCTGATGGATAGGCTTTCGGAAAAGGGAATTCCAACAGTTGGAATTGGAAAAATCCCTTCCATTTTTGGTCACCGCAGTTTTTCGGAGGAGGTGGATGCGGGGCACAACCCCGACATCCTTGATCAGACGATTGCTGCGCTGGAACGCACAGAACATGGGCTGATCTTCTCCAACTTGGTGGATCTCGATGCGATGTACGGCCACCGCCGGGATCCGGCGGGGTATGCCCGCGCACTTCGCGAAATTGACGCTCGGATACCTGAGTTGACGAGCCGGATGCGCGACGACGACTGGCTGTGTTTTATCGCCGATCATGGGTGCGACCCCACTTTTCGGGGATCGGATCACACCCGGGAGTATGTTCCATTGTTGGTATACCGACCAAAAGGTCGCTGTGGCAACATTGGAACGCGACGCAGCTTGGCGGATTTGGGTCAGTCGCTTGCCGCCTGGTTTGGAGTTCCGGCCTTGGATGCAGGTGAGTCTTTTGCGGGAGAAGTCTGATGCCGGTCGAAGATTTGTTGGCGTCGATGCGATCGGGTCGTCCGCAGTCGGACGATGACATTTCGGCGTTTGTTCGGGGGGTTGTGGACGGATCCATCTCTCGGCCGCAGGCCGCCGCATGGCTCGCGTGGGCGTTTCAACGAACCCTCACGGACAGGGAAACCCTGGCTTTGACGAGGTCCATGACGCACTCGGGCGCGGTCCTGAATTGGGGGGAGGGGCCCACCCTGACGGACAAACATTCTACGGGCGGGGTGGGGGATAAAATTAGCCTGATTCTTGCACCACTGTGGGCGGAGCTTGGTCTTCGTGTGCCGATGATCTCGGGCCGGGGCCTCGGCCACACGGGTGGTACGCTTGACAAATTAGAGGCGATCCCCGGCTTTAGGACGGATTTGTCCGAAGATGAGCTTCGCGGCGTCCTCGGGGAGGTTGGCGCGTTCATCAGCGGTCAAACTACGGAATTGGCACCCGCGGATCGGGTGTTGTACGGTCTCCGCAATGAGACGCAGACGGTGGAGTCCATCCCGTTGATCGTGGGTTCGATCCTCTCGAAGAAGCTTGCCGAGGGCGTCGAACGGCTGGTGCTCGACGTCAAGACGGGTTCCGGCGCGTTCATGACCACCGTCGAGCAGTCACGAGCTTTGGCAAGTGCTTTGGTGGGTGTCGCCAAGGGCTACGGTGTAGAATGCTCGGCATGGATCACCGCTATGGACCGACCTTTAGGCCGTGCGGTGGGAAATGCGCTGGAGGTGGAGGAGGCTGCTTTGGTGCTTCAGGGCGGAGGACCGGCGGAAGTTCGCGATCTCACTGTTCAGTTGGCGGAGCACCCGCGAGCTGTGGAGGTGTTGGCGTCCGGACGCGCTTATGAACGTTGGATACGCATGGTGGAGGCGCAGGGCGGTTCGTGGTCAGCGTTTGAGCGCCGTGCGAAAGTTAATAAAATGGTCTTGGAAGCGCAAGCATCGGGCGTGGTGTCGTCATTGGACGCTCGAGCGGTGGGTCGGGCTGCCTTTGTGTTGGGGGCGGGCCGTCGCCGAGCAGAAGATCCGGTGGATCCCCTGGTTGGGCTGCAACTGCACGTGGGCGTCGGTGAGCAGGTCGTGCGGGGTCAGCCGTGGGTGACGATCCACCACCGGGAACAAGGCTTGGAATTTGCGCTTCAAGAGCTTCAGCGGTCGTTTGTCGTTGGCGGGACGGCCGATCCGCTTCCGTTGGTGGTGGAGCGGATCGGCTAGGGGGCCCTTTCAGTAGGCGTTTAAGTCAACAAACCGACGATCGCCGCAGACATTAGATTGGCAAGGGTGCCGGCTAACATGGCGCGGAAACCCAGCTTTGCCAAGTCGTCCTTTCGCTCTGGAGCGAGGGCGCCGATGCCGCCGATTTGAATGCCGATCGAGCTCAAGTTCGCGAACCCGCACAGCGCATAAGTGGCGATGGTCACCGAGCGAGGATCGAGGACATCCTTCATCTTTCCGAGTGCCTGAAAGGCGACCAGTTCGTTGATGATCGAACGCGTTCCGAGCAAGCCGCCAATTTCGGTCGCATCCTTCCAGGGTATGCCGATCAACCATGCCACAGGCGCAAATACCCATCCGAGAACGGTTTCCATGTTGGCGGGGAACCACCACGCGTAGCTATGGATGCCACCCATGATGCCGTTGACAAGCGCAATCAGAGCGAGGAAAGCGATCAACATCGCTGCGACGTTGATCGCGAGGCTGAGGCCGTCACCGGTGCCGCGGGAAATGGCCGCCAACAGACTCTTGTCTTTGTGCTCGTCTGAAATCTTCAGTGTGGTGCCGCTGACGGGAGTTTCCGTTTCGGGAACGAGCATTTTCGCGATCAACAGGGTGCCTGGTGCGGTCATGATCACCGCGCCGAGAATGTGCTTCGCCTCGATCCCGTTGGCGATGTACGCAGCCATGATTCCGCCGGAGACATGCGCCATTCCGGCCGTCATGACGGTCATCAGCTCGGACTGCGTCAGTTTGGCCAAGTAGGGCCGAATGGTGAGAGGAGCTTCCGTTTGCCCCATAAAGATGGATGCAGCGACGTCCAGAGATTCCGCCGCGCTGACCCCCATCAGGCGCGTCATCACCCACGCAACGCCCATAATGATGTACTGCATGATGCCGAGGTAGTACAAAACGGCAAAGAACGCCGCCATGAAGATGATGGTCGGCAGGATGGCAAAGGCAAATACAAAACCAGATGGACCCCCGCCTTCTGCAAGCGAACCAAATACGAAGGATGCTCCGGCGTGTGAGTAGCCGAGCAGCTGATTGACCCGGTCCCCCGCCCATTGCATCGCTGCCTGCCCGAACGAGAACTTCAAGACAATCCATGCGAACACAAACTGCAGACCTAGTCCCCAGGCCACGATGGACGGTTTGATGGCCTTTCGGTCGGTAGACAGGGCGTAGCACGCCCCCAAAATCGCGAGGATACCAAGCACACCGGTCGGATTCATGTTTTGTTCCTGTCGCGGATGACGATGGCGGTTAAGGGCCGCGCCACGTAACTGTTCCCGCTCGCAGGATCACCACACCGGTCGTCCGTCATTGTGATCGCGAATCATGCGCGGAATAAAAAAGATATCGACGAACTGACCTATTCCGCAAAGCCCGAAAGTGAGCAACCACACGACGCCGCTGACCCGACGACCCGCATACAACCGATGCAGGCCAAAAAGGCCGAAAAAACCACCTAGCAAAAGAATGTAGCCAACGATGGGTTGTTTTTCTGATCGAACGAGTGCTGTAGACACGCGAACGCCCCCCAAGGTGCTGTACGTGCGGGAAGCGTATCTATTGCAATCCGTTCACGCCCGATCGATTCGTTTTCGACGCTCATCCAGCCACGTCATGACGGCCTTGGCGAGCCTTCGGGCGGTGCGTGGAACCGGGCTTCCAACGCTTAGAAGCGGCATCAACGTTGCGGCCATCATCGCGGTACGCATGGGTCCTCCGTCGTCTGCACACCAAAACGTTTGCAGATCCCGTGCCATGGCTGGCCGACGGCTGGTCGATGTTTTTTCGGATCCGCTGTGTAAGCGGGTTCGCACGATCGCTACTTTGAGTACGCAGGAGTTGCCATGATTCAGAATTTTGATGGACTTACGCCGGACATTCACCCGACGGCTTGGGTGCATGAGTCCGCTGTCGTGATTGGAGAGGTACAACTCGAGGAAGAAGTTAGTATTTGGCCGACGGCAGTGCTGCGTGGCGACATGGGCCCGATCCACGTTGGCGCCTTCAGTAACATTCAGGATGGCGCGGTATGCCATGATACAGGCGGACTTTCGGCGGCGCGGATCGGGAAGCGAGTGACCGTCGGACATCGAGCGATCTTGCATGGCTGCATTGTCGAGGATGATTGCCTGATCGGCATGGGATCCATCGTCATGGACAACGCGGTGATCGGTGCCGGCAGCATTGTTGGCGCTGGTGCGGTAGTTCTCGCGAATCGCGTTATTCCCCCGGGATCGATGGTTTTGGGCTCGCCCGGCAAGGTCGTTCGTCCGCTGACGGATGCGGAACGCGGGTGGATCCAGTATTCGTGGCAGGTGTACGTGGACCGCGCGCGTGTGTGGCGCCGCTAGGACGGTTGGATGCGGATCCGTAAACTCGAATTGCATGGATTCAAGTCCTTTCCGGACAAGACTGCCTTGCACTTTGGATCCGGGGTCGCCTGTGTGGTCGGCCCCAACGGGTGTGGAAAATCCAACATTGTTGACGCGATCAAGTGGTGTGTAGGCGAACAATCCGCCAAGAGCCTGCGCGGCGACGACATGTTGGACGTCATCTTCGCAGGCTCTGCGGAGCGTCATCCGGTAGGATATGCCGAGGTTGGCATTACCTTCTCGGCGGAAGGGGGTGAGCCGCTTCCCGGCGAGTACGCGCGGTTTTCGGAAGTGCAGATTGGTCGCCGCCTTCACCGAAACGGTACTTCGGAGTACTTTATCAATCAGGCGCGAGTCCGGCGCAAGGACGTCGTCGATTTGTTGCTGGACACGGGCGTTGGAAACAACCTTTATAGCTTTATTGAGCAAGGCCGTATCGGCGAAATCATCCACACGAGTCCGGAGAAACGTCGGAGCCTGATCGACGAAGCAGCAGGAATTACGCGGTATAAGGCGCGTCGCGATGAAGCGCAGCAGCAGCTGGAGGCGACGGGAGCCCAATTGGACCGCGCCGCGGACGTCGCCGACGAAATGGGGCGGCGGGTTAGAGTTTTGGAGAGTCAGGTCCTCAAGGTGGCGCGACATCGGCGCCTCAGAGCTCTGATCCGGCAGGACGAAATCGTTCTTTCGCTCGCAAAATTTGCGGATCTAGCGGCCTCGCGACGGACGGTGCACGATCGGCATCAGGCCGCCCGGTTGGAAGCGGGACAGACCGATCGAATGGCCTCTTTGCGAGAAGTCGAGTTGGAAAACCAGCGTTCGGAGTCGGATCTTGCCGAGCATTGGCTGGGGGTCACTCGAGAAGAGTTACTTTCGAGTGAAAACCAGGTTCGCGACCTGGAAAGCAATCGTACATTTTCCCAGCGAACCACCGACGAGGCCCGGCTTGAGCAGGAGCGGGTGGAAATCGCCCGCGCGGAAGCCGATCGTGAAGCGACCAAAGCGGCCGCGGATGCCCAGAGAATGCGTGAGGAGTTGCTGCAACTGTCCGTCGCAGCGGAGGAAATCGCAGAAGCGGTCGCCGCATCGAAGGATGCGTTGGCGGGTATCCTGGAGCGCCGAAAGAGCGAAAAGACGGCGGTTGAAAATCAAGAATTGGCGTCGTCGCAGCTGTCGGAGGCGCATGCCGAAGCGCGTGCTCGATTGTTTGAGCTTGAACGCCGGATGGCATCCATTCCCACGTTGCGAACGCGACTGAGGGAGCAGCTGTCGGAGGCCGAATCTGAGCAAGCCGCACTGCAGGCAGAAAAGGTTCGTTTTGACGGGGTTCGAGCAGAGCTTCAGGGAAAGTTGGTTCAGGTGGAAGAGGGCGTTCGAGAGTCGGATCGCGCTGTTCGCGAGTGCGATGAGGTCGTCCGTTCGGCCAAGTTGTCGCTTGAGGCGGTCGAAAAGGACTATGAAAGCTGCCTTCGTTCAGCCAGGGACGTGCAGGAGGCCGTCGCCCGGGAAATTTCGGAGTTGGAACGGGAGGTTCGCCAGAAGGAGGTGGAGCGCGAACGGGCGATGGCCGAGGCGGTTCGGTCGGTTCGCCAGCGATCCGAGTCGGTTTTGGAAGCGGAGCGCCGTCGTTTGAGGGACGAGGTTCAGCACGCCGAACGGCGGGGCAATGCTTGGCTTCAGGCGTTGGAGCAGGTGCATCGTGAATCGCTTCGGCAGGAGGAGGCGCGCGCCGCGGCGCAGGAAGCCGCGCAGGAAGCGGAATCAGCATCCCAGTTGAGTCGGTTGGAGTTTGAAAATTCTGAAGAACTGAAGAACCTAGAAGGCCGGCTCCGCGGTGAAATGGCGGAACGGCTGAATGTCCGTGCATTGGCGAGGACAGCGGCTCAGCGGGAGGTGGACGAGGCAGCTCTGGCTTGGGAAACCACCCACGAACGCCAACTCGCCGTACGTCGCGAAATTGAAGAGTGTCAAGGCCGTTTAAGGGGTTTGGAGGCCGAGGCTCTGGCGGAGTCGTCCCGGGAAATCGGCGCTGCGGCGGTTCGTGAAGTTCTCGGCAGTCCGCCGTCATTGGTGGACACGCTGGACGTGCCGGAGGCAGACGAACACTGGATTGGTAAAGTACTTGACGATCGGCTGCTCGCGCCTGTGGTGAACCGACGGGCAGATGTCGAGCTTGCAGCTTCAACAGCGCGAGCAAAAGGTCGAGCAACCATCGTCTGGTCGCCGGGCGACGCAGGCATTGTGGGCATGCTGAAAGGCTATGCGGTGGTGGAGTCGCTTGAACGTGCGATGGACCACTATTTGTCCGGCGCCGGCGCCGCGGTGGTGCGTGATACCGGCGAAAGAGTAGATTTGGATGGAGTGATTCGTCTGGGTGCTGCGGGTGCTGCCGCCGAAGCGGCTTTGCGTCGTCGGCGTGACATGGCGGATTTGCGTCGGCTGGTGGAGGAAAAGGTCGCTACGGAGCGCTCGTTCGCTGAGGAATTGGTCCGATTGCGTGAACGGCGGGGAGAAGCCGCGCGTGAGCTCGAGAATGCCAATGTTCAGTTTCGCGAGGAAGAAACCGCGGGGAGTGAGCAACTCAGGGCGACCCAGGCCAAAGCTCAGGCGTCTGCGCGTGAACGGGTGGTGCAGAAGGCCGAAGAAATTCGGCTGCAGCGCGCACAACTCCGATCCGGCCTGCAAATGCACTTGGATGCTGTGCGATCGGGCCACGACGGAGAGCGCCAAGCGGCCAACAAGACGTTCCGCGAGACGCTGCAATTGTGGCGTTCCACACTGGATGAATTGGCGGAGCGCGCACGCGTGGTTGCGGAGCAGGAGGTTGCGTCCGAACGTGAGCGCCAAGCTGCGATTTTGGAGGCGCTGCAGCAAGAAGGGCGCGCTCAAATTGAGCAACGAAAGTCGCATGGCAACGAGCGACGCAGAGTTTTGGACGAGGCGTCCGAGGGGGCGAGGCGGCGGGCCGGGGATGCCCAAGCCGCGTTGAATGAAGCAATGGAGGCCCGTTCTCTAGCGGAGTCCGCCCGCTCGGAGGCGCAGGCGCAGGCGAGCGAGGCGGCGTTGGCGCTCACGCGACACGATGCCGAGATTCAGTCGGTGGCTGCGACACTTTTGGCGGTGGAGCGACGGATTGGTGAATCGGTTGGCGCGATCGAGGCATTGGAGGTGGAACAAGAGTCGTTGCGCCAGGAGTTAGTCGCCGCGATGTCGCAGGCCGCGGAGGCGCTGGGGAGACGGGATCAGGCGCTCGCCGAGTTGAAGCGCCGCCAAGGTGTGTTGTCAGTGGTTGAAGCGGAAGAAGAGGTTGCTCGGGCAAAGGTTCGAGAAGACGCTGTCCAAGCGGCAACCTTGGACGAGCGCGCAAGAGGACTGTTGGGAGCGGCAGAATCCGCGGTAGCTCGTGCGGACGAGGCGCGCCAGCGACGGGAGCGCGCGGATCAACGTCTGTTGGAGCTTTCTCAAGGCATTGAGGAGGCGTCGAGGGCATTAGCGGACACCGAATCTGCGCTTATTGTGGCTTTGGAAGCGCGCGAACGGGCGATTGCGCAGGTAGAAGATGGCAAGGAGCGACTCTCTCAAAAACGCCGATTGGTCCGCGAGGGAGAGCTCGCGCTCAAAGAAGTGCTGGATCGGCGGGATGGCGCTCGTAAAGCGGAAGGGGAGTTAGAAACCGAGTTACGAGAGATCCATCTAGAGTTGGAAGCGCTGCGCGAGCGCATGACGGAACGCCACGATGTTTCTCTTCCGGCATTATTAGACCGATTGGAAGTACAATCCCAGTTGACGATCGAACCTGGTGATGGCGCGAGACAAGGGTTCCAGGTTGCCGATGAGGTGGTGGAGCCTGTTCTTCCGCTGGTTTTGCGTGCTGATGACCTGGATGACGATGAATCGGTTCGCGCTCGTGTGTCCGATCTGGAGGAAAATCGGATCCGATTAGCTGCGTTGGGAGAAGTAAATCTAGCAGCAATGGATGAGTACGCGGACATTACGGTCAGGCACGCGGATTTGGTGGCGCAACGCTTGGATTTGGAGACTTCGGTGGAGTCGATCCGGAGCGCGATCGCGAAAATGAATCGGACCTGTCGCGACCGGTTCCGGGAGGCCTTTGATCGGGTAAACGAGAACTTTCAGGCGGCGTATCCGCGACTGGTTGGAGGCGGCAGCGCACGGTTGGCGTTAACGGACGAAGAGGATTTGCTCGAAACCGGGGTGGATATCTTTGTACAACCGCCGGGCAAACGGCTCCAGAATCTGTCCCTGTTGTCCGGCGGGGAGAAGGCGATGGCGGCAATTGCGTTGTTGCTATCTTTGTTCCAGGTGAAGCCGTCGCCATTTTGCCTCTTAGACGAGGTGGATGCCCCGCTGGACGAGGCGAACGGCGCCCGCTTTAATGAAATGCTCAAGGAAATGTCCAGCATTTCTCAGTTCATCGTGATCACTCACAACCGAAAAACGATGGAAGCGGCGGATACTCTGTATGGCATCACCATGCCTACACCGGGTTGCTCGCGGCTAGTGTCCGTGCGAATGGGCATTTAGGTGGTTGCCTTCCGCTAAGGTGTGGCTACCTTGGCGCCGGGAGCGTCGATGATTCCAGCGGCGATGGTTTTCGCGGATGTTCTACCGCTCTGGGCGGACCCGATGGTTTGGGGGCCGGGTCTTGGGTTGCTGGCGGTGTTGGTGGCCGTGGCGCTCGGGGTTTGGGTTTCGCGTCGCAACAAAGCAGCGCTGGATGGCGGGCAAACTCCTGCTCTTGTTCCGGTATCGGCTTTGTGGGGGGCGCTTTCGCGCACGCGAGAGGCGGTTCGGCAGAGGTTGGACGCAGTATTCTCCGCACCTAAGCCTCGCAATGAGCTGTACGACGAGCTTGAGACGGTGCTGTTGGGAGCCGACGTCGGCATCAAGACGGTGGAACGTCTGCTGGAGAGAGTCCGCGCGGAAACGAGCGAAGATCCCGTGCGAATCAGGGCCACGCTTCGCGATGAGATGGTTAAGATTCTTCAGGGCTCAAAAGGGACTCTGGTGGCACCGGCGGAGGTTCCGTGGGTGATTCTGGTCGTGGGTGTCAATGGATCCGGCAAGACGACGACCATTGGGAAGCTCGCAGCGCAGCTAGGAAAAGAAGGGAAGAAGGTGATGATCGCCGCTGGGGATACCTTTCGAGCGGCCGCCATCGAACAGCTGACGGTATGGGCCGAAAGAGCCGGTGCCGACATCGTTGCGCACCAAGAGGGAGCGGATCCAGCGGCGGTGGCCTACGATGCATTGCAGGCGACCATTGCTCGCAAGTATGACGTTCTAATCATCGATACCGCGGGCAGATTGCAGACGGCGAAGACGCTGATGGATCAACTCTCGAAGATGCGTCGCGTGATCGATAAGTTAGCACCGGGATCTCCACACGAGACGTTGTTGGTGTTGGATGGCACGATGGGGCAAAACGCACTTTCTCAAGCGCGCCAATTTCACGAAGCGACGCCTCTGACCGGGGTTGTGCTCACCAAGCTTGACGGTACCGCCAAGGGCGGAATGATCTTGACCTTGGCGGACGAATTTCAGTTGCCCGTAAAATTGATCGGAATCGGGGAAAAGGTGGATGATCTGCGCCCCTTCGAGGTTGAACCCTTTGTAGACGCCATCGCTTGATGTTTGACGAATGCCTTCGATCGGGACATATCCATGGGTAGCGGCGGGAGTGGCGCGTGAAGGTCCAGATCACCATTCGTGGCCGGAAATATACCGTGCGAAGCGACGAAAACGACGTCGATTTGCAAGCGGTGGCTCGGTATGTCGATCGACGCATGCAAGAAATCTCGGATCGTCCAGGTACGGCCGATGATTACACGGTGGCGATGCTCGCCGCGCTGAACATTGCTTCGGACTTTGAGCGGTTTCGACGTGAGGTGGACGCTGAGCTTGCCGAGCTCGATCGTGGCTTAGCGTCCGCAGCGGTCATGTTGGAGGCGGCGCTGCCCGGGACCTCGTCGTCGGACGAAGAGACGGAAGAGGAAGCGTGAACCTGTCACCGCGGTTGGTTCGGCTGATCAACCTTCTGGTTGTGGCCGGGACAGGCACGGTCTTAGGTCTTTCAGGGTGGCTCACCCCGTCGACTGAGGGGCACTCGACCCACCTCCAGCTCGGTTTGAAGCAGTGCACTTTTCTGACGCTGACGCACTATCCGTGCCCGATGTGCGGCATGACAACTACCTTTGCGCATATGGCACACGGACATTTGTTGTCGGCGATCGTCACTCAGCCGTTCGGCGTCGTTTTGTTTTCGATGACCGTGTTTTCGTTTGTCGTGTCGCTGCTGGACCTGATCCAGCCTCGTGAGCGTTGGACGCGCATTCTGGATCGTTTGGCGCCTTGGGAGACGTGGCTCGCTGCAATTTTTTTGATCGGAATGGGCCTGGGTTGGCTGTACAAAATCGCTGTCATGAGGGGATGAGGTCGCCTGGGTTCCTTGACGGGGGCGGGAGGGCACCATAAAAGGTTTTCATCGTTGAGCGGTTCACGCCGCCGACGGGCCCCAGCGGCCGGGTTGAAGAAAAACGTCAATGTGATTTGACGCGACTCTGTAGACCTGATAAGCGGCGGGGCGCCTCAAGCAGACCGAGCAATCGGAAAGCAGGCCGGTCATTGAAATTCAGGCAGAAGTTATATTCGGTCGATACGCGATTCCGAAATAGAGACCATTGATTAAACTGGAG
>SYKL01000301.1 GCA_005797785.1 Pseudomonadota bacterium
GCAGTCGGGTGTTCATCTCGAGAAAGTAGAAAGAACGTTCATCCTCAGCGAGGAGGAATTCGCACGTTCCCGCACCTACATATCCCACCGCTTCCGACGCCCGAACCGCGACCGCCCCCATCGCCTGCCGAATGTCCTCGGAAAGCACCGGACAAGGTGTTTCTTCGACCACCTTCTGGTGGCGTCGCTGAATGCTGCAATCTCGCTCGCACAGGTGCACCACCTTTCCAAATCCATCCGCCAGCACCTGGATTTCCACATGCCTCGGCCTTTCGATCAGCTTTTCGACGTACACGGCATCGTCCGCAAACGATTTCCGTGCCTCGGACTTTGCGGAAGCCAAAGCATCCAACAGGTCTTCCGCGCGATCAACGCGGCGCATCCCCTTGCCGCCGCCGCCGGCAGCGGCCTTCAGCATCACCGGAAACCCAATTTCGTTCGCAATTCGAACCGCTTCCGCGTCATCCCGAAGCGGCTCCGTGGTCCCGGGCACACAGGGTACGCCGGCCGCGACCATGCGCGTTCGAGCACCCGTTTTGCTCCCCATAGCATCAATAGCGCTCGGGGGCGGACCAATCCAGACCAGGCCCGCATCCAATACCGCCTGCGCAAAGCCAGCGTTCTCAGATAGAAATCCGTATCCCGGATGAACCGCATCGCAACCGGCCAACCGTGCGACCTCGAGCAGTTTCTCCCCTCGAAGGTAGCTTTCACTGGAGGCTGCAGGACCGATCGGATACGCCGCATTCGCCAATCGGACATGCAGAGCGTCGCGATCAGCGTCCGAAAATACCGCTACCGCCTCAATTCCGCGGTCGTGGCATCCTCGAATGACTCGGGCCGCAATTTCACCACGGTTGGCCACGAGCACGCGAGAGAAAGGTCGAAGGTTCATCGGTTCCATCCCGTGCCCGCATAACCGAGCCCACCGACATTCGCAGGACGCTCGTGCCGACTCGCCTCGTCATGCAAAAATTCCTCCGTGGAAGCCGTGAAGATTGAAGCCTAGACCACGGATCGCGCGCTGAACGCCCGCGGAGACTAACAGCGTTCAGAAGCCGAACGTGAGACGGTGGCCGCGTTCGCGCTGACACACAAGCACCGAAAAGACTCAATTGAGTGGCTCAATCAAACGCCGAGCCCACGTCTGACCCAAAACCCCAGCGGTCGATTGTGGTACCATCCGAACTCGGGGGCACGGTGGAGCACTTCAATCACATCGGTGGAATGGACGTTCCCGCGCACTCAGGTGCCACACTCGAACACATCCGCCCCAGCACCGGACAACCCGACGCACGCCTTCCTCGCAGCGATGTCCGCGACGTACAACACGCGGTCGAAGCTGCTTCTGCTGCACAACGGGCCTGGGCCGATCGGCCCGCCACCGAACGCGCGGATCTGTGTGACGCGATCGCGGATCAATTAGACAAGCGCATTGACGAGTTCGCCGCGTTGGAGTCCAACGACACCGGCAAGCCGCTGACACTCGCTCGAAACATGGACATCTCCCGCGCGATCGCCAATTTTCGATTCTTCGCCGGCGCCGTTCGCCACGACGAAACCGGGGCTCATGAAATGCATGGCGCCATCAATTTTACGTTGCGCCGGCCAATCGGCGTCGTCGGGCTGATCACCCCCTGGAACCTGCCGTTGTATCTCCTGTCTTGGAAGGTTGCGCCTGCGATCGCCATGGGAAACGCGGTGATCGCCAAGCCGAGCGAGCTCACTCCGGCGACCGCCACCGCGTTGGCAGGCATCTTTCGCGAGGTCGGCGCTCCTCCTGGGGTTTTCAATCTCGTTCACGGGCTAGGTGGCGAGGCGGGGCAGGCGATCGTTGATCATCCGCAGATCAAGGCGATCAGTTTCACCGGGGGCACCGCGACCGGCGCGCGTGTGGCCGCCTCCGCTGCCCCAGTGTTCAAGAAGCTATCGCTTGAATTAGGCGGAAAGAACGCCACTCTGGTGTTTTCGGACGCCGATCTTGACGCCGCTTTAGACGGGGCCGTGCGTGCGGGATTCACCAACCAAGGAGAAATCTGCCTTTGCGGGTCGAGAGTGTTGGTGGAGCGCTCCATCTATGAGCGTTTTACGGCGGCATTCATCGATCGCGTTCGAGCATTACGCGTCGGCGAACCCAGCGAACCCTCCACCCAGGTGGGCGCACTGATCAGCGAAGGACACCGTGAAAAGGTTCGCGGATTCCTTGCTCTCGCAGTTTCGGAGGGTGGAACTGTTCACGGCGGCGGCGTCCCGAACCGACCGGGATGGTTTATGGAACCGGCCGTCATAACCGGTCTTTCTCCCACCTGCCGAACGGCCACCGAAGAGATTTTTGGGCCCGTGGTCACGATCCATCCTTTCGATTCCGAGGTAGAAGCGCTCGCAATCGCGAATGGTGTTCGGTACGGACTTTCGGCAAGCGTCTGGACATCGGATCTTTCCCGAGCCCACCGAATGAGCGTCGCCCTAGAGGTCGGCATGGTCTGGGTAAATACTTGGTTGTTACGCGATCTTCGCGTCCCGTTTGGCGGCGTCAAAGACAGCGGCGTAGGCAGAGAAGGCGGCCGCCATTCTCTTGAATTTTTCAGCGAAAGCCGAAATGTGTGCTTCCGATGGCGCTAGATCGCCAAGCGTTGATCACGGACCCTTGAGCGCGTCAGCCGCGGCCGTCGCCGCCGCCTGCTCTCCTACGAGAATCGTCGCCGAACAAGTCGCATCCGAGCCGGACTTCAGTTGTTTGAGGGCGGCACCGATACACGCCTTTTTCGCATCGTTGGAGCCCGCCTCCACCGAGGACGAAAGCAGGGTTCCACCTGCCGTTTGCCACTTGATCCGGTAAGCTGCCCCCGAGGGAACACAGGCATCAAAGGCCGACTTCTGAGCCGCGATAGCCCCAGAAATCTCGGCGCTGGCGAACAATCCCCCCTTCGAGACCTCGCAGGAAAGCTGGCGCACCTCAAAGCCATTGACCGTCATCGAGTCCACATTCAAGGTCATTCCTGCAAATGCACTCGACGCGACCAACAAACCACCAAACACGGTCCAGACTCGCATCGGCCCCTCCCTCGGCGTAGGATACACCTTCGAGGGAGGCAAGGTGGAGGAAACGACGTGGTATCGGCGCCCGCTGCCCGACGGCCAGATCCCATATTCTTCGGCGGAAGGCCGGCAATTGTTTCGGGAAGCGCTGGCCTCTGGCGGCATGGATGGGGGGTACGCGCTTTGGGAGAACTTTCACACGCAAGCTGAGCCGGCATTTTGTAGCCTTGGCACCCTTGTGGTGGTCCTAAACGCCCTCCAGATCGATCCCGGCCGGCTCTGGAAGGGTCCCTGGCGATGGTTCTCTGAAGAAATGCTCGATGGCTGTGTTTCTTTGGATCACGTCCGGAAACACGGACTGACGCTCGACGAATTGGCATGCATCGCCCGGTGCAATGGAGCCACCACCGAAGTCACACACGCGGATCGCTCTTCCATCGATGCTTTTCGTGCTGCTCTCACTCGCACGGCGACGCACCCCGAGGGACCCTTTCTGGTCGCCGCCTATTCCCGAAAAGTGATGGGACAGACCGGCGAAGGGCACTTTTCACCCATCGCCGGCTGGCACCCCAGCCGCGATTTGGTGCTGATCCTCGACGTCGCTCGGTTCAAATACCCTCCGCACTGGGTTCCCGTGGAGCGCCTCTGGCTGGCAATGCAAGCCTGGGACGCCGCTTGTGGCGAAGCGCGGGGGTGGATGTTTGTTGGCAAAGGCCCCTCCCCCGCCCCGGTGACCCTTCGGATTCATCCCAGTGGAAAGTCTGCTTTCGAATCCGCCTGCGGCGCATTGCTCGCGCGGCTGACGAGCGAGCCGCCCGAAGACGCCGTCACCGCCGTCCGGCTGATTTCTCAAGCTTTGGCGCCGGTTTCTCAGTCGATGGTCTCGATACTGCCCGCGTCCGGCGCTCCTGAGCACCAACGCTCCATTGCCGAGCTCATTCATCAGCTTTCGTTGACCACCTTATACGCCAGGGTAGCTCCCTACAGCACCGACCCCACGGCTACCGCACTCGCGTTTTACCTGCTCCCCGACGCCGTTTTTAACGCCCTGCCGCCAGACGTCCGTTCAGAAGTCCGCGGGTGGGTCGATCCCGCCAAGCTGTCGTCGTTGGCGTCAAGCGAGGTCTGTCGGATGCAGGTACAAGCCACCTTTATGGAAGCTGGAGCGAAAAAATGACCATCGTCGCCGGCGTATTGGCGCCGCACCCGCCCCACCTGGTTTACGCCGAAAACCCTCCACAAAACGAACCGCGTTCCGAAGGTGGTTGGGAGGAGTTGCGCTGGGGCTACGAGCGCCTCAGAAACAGCTTAAAACCCAGAGATTACGACGTAATTATCGTCCATTCTCCCCATTGGCGTACCCATGTCGGAACCCACTTTCTCGGCGTACCCCACTTCTCAGGCCTGTCGGTGGATCCGATTTTCCCGAACTTGTTCCGCTATCGGTACGATCTTCAAGTCGACGTCGAGCTGGCCGAAGCAATCGCCGCCCAAGCGACCGCCGGCGGCCTTCACACCGAGATGATGCGAAACCCCCAATTCCGGGTTGACTATGGAACGATCATCTCTTGTCATCTCGTCAACCCCGCCTGGGACAAGCCGATCGTGGCGATCTCGTCCAACCGTTCCTACTACCAATACAGCAATGAGGTCGGAAATACGCAGATGTTGGCGCTGGGCGAAGCCACCCGCATCGCGGTCGAAAAGCTCGGGCGCAGGGCCGTGTTACTCGCCAGCAATTCCCTTTCTCATCGGCATTTCACAACGGAGAGCGAGGTTCCAGAGGACATGAGCCGGGAGCATGTCGCCAGCCATGCCAACTACCTCTGGGACATGCGGGTTTTAGAACGCATGCGTCGCGGTGAATGTCGTCAACTGCTTGACGAAATGCCCGACTTTATCGAACAGGCGCTGTCCGAATGCAAGGAAGGAAGCCTTAGTTGGTTGATCGGCGCCCTTGGTGTCCCGGACTACGCCGCAACCGTGCACGCTTACGGGACGGTCATCGGTACTGGAAATGCGGTGGTGGAATGGGATCCTTCACGGAGGAAGGCATGATCGTCGGTGGCCTTATTGTTCCAGGGTTGCCACATCCTTTGTTGGCACCCGAAAAATCTCCCGCATGGACCGCCATTCGGGAGGGTTTCGAGCGGGCGCGTGAAGCCTTGCACGCTCTCCAGCCCGAACTCCTCGTGCTCTATAGTACCCAGTGGACCTCGGTGATCGGCCATCAGATTCAGGTCGATCCCGAACCCGAATGGACCCTGGTGGACCAGGACTGGCACGCCCTCGGCACCATCCCCTATAAACTGAAGATGGACGCTTCTTTCGGCGAGTCATGGCGGATCGCGGCCGAAAAGCGTGGCTTGCACGCGCGCACCATCCACTACCCGGGTTTTCCGATAGACACCGGCTCGGTAGTCGCCCTAAAGCTTCTCAATCCTGACAATCGAATCCCGGCATCGATCGTGTCGTCCAACATGTACGCCGACCGCGCCGAAACGCTAGTGCTCGGGAAATCCGCCGCGGATGCCGTCAACTCCCACGGGAAACGTACGGTAGCGATTGCCGTCACCGGCTTGTCCGGCCGCCTGTTTCCGCATGCGATCGATCCGACGAGGGATGAGATCTCCTCGCCAAAAGACGACGAGTGGAATCGAAAGATCCTGGAAATCCTCTCCGAAGGCCGGTTGGAAGATACTAGTCAGTTGGCGCGGACCTTTTCGCAGCAGGCCAACGCCGATCAGAAATTCAAGGCGATCTGGTGGTTGTCCGCGTTGATGGGGCAACACAATCGATACACGGGCAAGGTGTACACCTACCAACCACTGTGGGGACCTGGGGCA
>SYKL01000302.1 GCA_005797785.1 Pseudomonadota bacterium
AAAGGGTCTTTCGTTCCTCGAACTCAACTACCAGATCATGCAAGCCTACGACTTTCTGGAGCTTTATCGTCGGCACGGTTGTTCGTTGCAGTTGGGCGGAGATGACCAATGGAGCAACATTTTGGCGGGCGCGGACCTGATCCGTCGAGTGGAATCGCAACCTGCGCATGTGCTTACCCAACCGCTGATCATGACCGCTTCCGGGCAGAAAATGGGCAAAACGGCCGCCGGTGCGGTCTGGCTCGATGTGGAGAAGACCTCGCCGTTCAATCTGTATCAATACTGGTTGAACGTCGACGATCGCGATGTCGGCCGCATGCTCAAGCTGTACACCTTCCTGCCCTTGGATGAGATTGCCAAGCTGGAAGCGCTTCAAGGCGCGGACATTCGTGAGGCGAAACGCGTGCTGGCGTGGGAGTTCACCGCGCTCGTCCATGGAAAAGAGGCGGCGGATGCTGCAGAAGCGGGCGCCAAAGCTATGGCAGCTGGAGAAGCTGCAGAAGACCTTCCGACGTTCGCCGTTTCTGCCGAACTTCTCGCCGCGGGCGCAAAAATCGTCGCCATCCTCGCCGACAGCGGTTTGGCCAAGTCCAAGGGCGAAGCCAAACGCTTGATCGAAAACGGCGGTGTTCGCCTGGGATCCGACAAGGTCGCCTCCCCCGATGCAGGCCTAGCGGACCTTCCGTTGGATGGGGTCGTGCTCCGCGTGGGCAAGAAACAAGCGGTTCGGTTGATTCCAGCGTAATCTAATATTAAAGTAGCTTACTATATATCGTAAGCTACTTTACTATCTGCACCTGGGCGCGCCGGCTCCGCCGTCGGTCCCTGCGCGGGTTCCGTCGCCTACAAGCTTCGCTTTCCGGCGACCCCTTCGGGCCGCTCCGGCCCCTCGCGCGTCTAGAACGACGCTTCCAATCCTGCGTCGACTGCTTTTGCTTTGGGATCGTACCGTCGCGGCAACCGATGATCAGGGTCGAGCACCATCCGAGTCGCGCCTTTGGGTCTTGCGATCGAAAACGAAGTTTCGGTGCCTTGAAAATCAAGCCATTCGACGCTCAATGGGCGATCTTCTTGGTAGAATCGCACCTGAATGCGTTCGGCATTCGTCCAGGTGTCCCCTTGAACCAAACGGCCAGAGACCGTGCGTTTGTCGGCTGCCACGTCCGCAAGTCGCACATCCGGTGCAGAAGCAGCGTTGAGCCAATAACGCAGCCACTCCGCGTCCTTTGGGTCTTGAAGCACACCTAGAATGTCGTCCCAGTGGGTGGGTTTTCCGGCTTGCGTCTTCAGGAGGCGCTCAAGAAACGCTTGCATCCCCTTCCGGGAAAGGCGGTCTTCCAAAGCGGTTAAAACCAAGGCGCCCTTGTAGTAAGTCACGGCGTGATGCACCTCCCAATTGGCGGAGGCCGTTCCTACCTTGGCGATCGGCTTGAGTTTTGTGCTGGGAAGCGAGGCGAAACCTGCCGACCACTCAGCGCGCAGCTGTTCTGCCGCAGGCGGCGCGAGGGCGAGGCTGCTGGTGTATTCAGCAAAGCTTTCGTTCCACTGACCATTTTTTAAGGCGTCTGGGGCGTTCGGGACGACACCGCCCCACCAGCCGTGGGCGAGCTCATGCGTTAGAAAGTCCTGTCCGACGCCTTCGCGAACCGAACGCCAGCCGATCGACACGTTGGAAAGGGCGCCATAGCCGGAGCGACCTTCATTCCAGCCGGTTTCCACGACACGGACGTTGGAAAACGGGTAGTCACCGAGCACGGCTTGCACGCTTTGCATGCTGGTTTTGGCTGCGTCGCCGAACGACTGGAGAGCGGAACGATCGGCCTCCCACACTGCGACTTCCAAGGTGGTGCGCCCGACTTTCAGTAGTTGGGTGGCGTATTTTTTGCTTCCATAGAGCGTGAACCCGTGACCTTTGGGCAGTCGCCAATGGGCGGTGTGAATGCCGGCATCAGTGGTGGATTCTACGAGATCTCCCTGCCCAAACACTTGAAAGTTCTCGGGGTGGTGGAGGACCACGTCGAAGGGCGCATCGACGCTGGCGGGCCGTGGTAGCCATTGCGCATCGGCACGAAGAATCAGCTCTTCGGAGCTGATGTAATCGCTCGTGGTTTGAGGGGCCTCGCCTTCGTACCGGATGCGGAGGGTGATCTCGTCGGCGGGCGCGGCGGGTTTTACTGCAAGTGTGCCGTCCCGGAGTCGAAAAGCGCAGGGGACGCCCGCTTGGGTCACTTCGGTGATCCGAAAGCCGCCCGAGGTGCCAGGCATTCGAACCGCCAAGCTGAACGGCAGCACGGTGTTGCCGCGTGTCTGAACGGTCGCTGTCACATCGGCTTTCAGCCATTCCGCATCAGGAGACAGTTGAATGTCGGCTTGAACATAGGTGAGTTCGGGCGAAAGTTCCTCCTGATTCACCGGGTAGACGTTCAGCTGGCCGTCGGCGTCGGGGGCGATGAAAGCGCTGCCAGGTTGCCACCGCGCATAGCCGCCTTTGTACGGGCTGCTTTTCAATTCGAGGTTGCTTACGAGTACGCCATCGTTGAGTTCATAGACGGGTTCAAAATGGAGAACCAACGGCGCCTCAAGGTTGGGGACAACATCGGCTAGCCACGAGGACACACTCGGCCCCCACTCCGGAAACCGCTTGGTGGCGTCCTCGATCTTGCCGGCGGCGAGATCGTCCTCGATCTCGTGATCGAAAGCGCGGAGACGCTCGGTCCATTCCGGCGAAACCGTCAGCGTGCCAGCGTCGACCGCCGGAGGCCACGGCTCAGCTGCCCAGACGGTTGCGAGCCATAGCCACACGAGAACCTCCCAGTTCGATGCCGATCACTGGCGAAACATACCGCCGATGGCCGCCTCTGTGGCGGCGAGATCTATCGCCGTTTCCGTCCCGAGCAAAACCGGTGCGGTCGGCCCAATACCGTTCGCAAAATCATATGGCCCAATCAATGCGATCTGCGGATCCCGGGATCCTGACCACCGCTCTTCGGTGTAGGCGTACCGGAACACAAAAACGTGCCGCCCTTCCGAAATTCGATGCTCTCGAAGCTGAATCTCTGATGGCGCGCGCTCCATCTCCCAGGGGGACGACAGCCAATTCGCTAGGTGTGCTTCCGCAAAACTGGCAGGCTCAACCCACTCGGATTGAAGACGATCGAGGTGGCGTTCCTTCAAGAACGCGACGAGCTCATACCGAGTTGCGGAAAAAGAGGCAGTTTTCGCAAGTGTCGGGTCGCCTGGGGAATGACCGAGCGCAAAGAACGTTTTGACGGCGGCCCAGCGGACGTACGGGTCTTGGAAGTCGAGCGCACGCCCCACCAGAGCTCCAAGGCTACCAAAAGCAGCGTAGGTCGCCGTTTGAAGCAGAGTGGTCAACTCTGACGCTCGGTCGGAATAGCCGGACCGATTCCACCAGAAGAACGGTTGATCGCACTGAACGGCTTCGAGTTCTGGCAGCCGGGCGCGGAGGACGCCTTCGAGCTTCCGGCTGAACGCTGCCCGCGACTTCTCCCGAAGCAAACCTCTAAGTCCGAGATCGGCGCCGAGTTCGCACACGGGAACATCAAGGAGGGGATCGACCTTCAATTCGAAGATCTCCTCGGCAAAATCCGCAATCCCAGACGGATTTCCGAAGATCCGCACCGAGCTGAGGGTGGCTGTTGGATGAAAGTCCGGCAAGCAGCGTAACAGTGCGTCCCGCGCACCGGCTGCCGACAATTTTTGCAGGATCGAGGCCTGTGGCCAGGGGTGTCCGGCTGCAAACAGCCGTTCGAACTCGTCCACGAGAGCATGGTCCGCACACGCCGCGGTCGCCAAAAAGGAACGGCCCTTGGGGCTTTCCACCCGCAGGGCCGCGATCAAGAGTTTTCGAGAATCTTCGACAGAAAGCGTTTCGTACTGGAGCTTAGAGGCTTCTTCTTCTGCGGAACGCCGGGTGGCGACATCCGCAGAATCCAGATGGGCTGCAAGCGCTTCGAAATCCATCACTAGGCGATAGATTCCAGCTTCCGACGCAGGTTACGGCGCTCTTCCTTCAGATTGCCCTTCTCAGCGAACCCGATCGCATCGGCGAGCAGCTTCTTGGCTACGGGGCCATTGCCTTGCCGGCTTTCGATCGCGGCGAGGGTGTCGAGGGCGGTCACCATCCGGCGCCAATCCTTCGCCTTCTGAGCGGGCCGAAGTCCACTGCGAAGGGAAGTCTTCGCGGCATCGAGGTTGCCCGCTTGGAGGTGCGCGAGACCCATGTGATAGTAAAGTTCCTTTACTACGGGATGCTCACCCAACTTGGTAAAGCGCTCTTCCGCCTGACGGAAGAAGGTGAGTGCTTCGGTCGGCTTCTGGTTGGCGAGGTTGAAGTACCCGAGGTTGTACAGGTCGAGCGGCATGGCTTGCTCAAACTTCAGCGCCTTGGAAAGCTCCAATACGCGGTTGGCGTGGCCGAGCGCTTGCGGGTAATTCCGCAGGCCGCCTTCGGCTTGGGCCAACAGCTCGCAAGCATTGCGCTCGCGAACGGCATTCTTCAGCTGACGTGCGATCTGGACCACGCGATCCAGAACGTCGCGGGCTTTTTCGGTCTGGCGCGCGGCAAGCAGGGCCTCGCCGTAGGAAAGACCGGAATCCAAGGCCAAAGCGGCGATGCCGTTGCGGCCGGCGACATCATTGGCGACGCGGAAGTGCTCGGCGGCCTCCAACAATTTGTTGGCGCGGCGGGCGACATGACCCTTCACGAATTCAGCATTGGCCTGAATTCCAGGGATCAGCTGCTTCTTACCGTCTTGACCTTCGACGCGGCCGAGCTCCAACGCCTTTTCCACGTACTCCAAGGCGGCATTGGGGCTGCCGTCTTGCAGCTCGATGCCGGCGAGGTGGTTGTAGATTTCGGCCTGACGAACGTCATTTCCGAGGGCGGCGTACAACTTGATGGCATCGCGTCCGCGATCCCGGGCACGGTACGGATCTTGACGGCGTGCGTCGAGGCGGCTGCCCGCGAACAACAACCATGCCGTCAGATCGCGGTCTTCCTTGCGGGTTGCCCACTCGGTGGCGTCGGTGTGGACCTGCTCGGCGGCCTGAATGGCGCCATTGGCCACCAATCGCTCGACCAAATTCATCATGACGGTGCGGACCATGGCGTCGGGCCAGGGGATCTCGTCGAAGTATTTGCATAGGTCGTACGCCAATCCCCACACATCGGGAGAGTCGTTGGTCAGGGCCAGCGAACGCATGAGGTTTGCCCGGCCAGGTGCGCCATGTTCGGCGTAGACCCGAGCAGTCCGCGCGATGAACACATAGCCGCGGGGGACCAGGAATTGCTCCATGAACACACCGACGCGACGGGCCAGATCGTGGCCTTGCTCGGTGTCATTTTGCTCAAGGATGCCTTCGCGGAAGGTGCCGCGCTTGAACTTGTAGATCCAGGTGCCCATCTCTTCGGCGAACTGAACTTCCTCGAACAGGTCTTCGAGGGCATCGGCGAGATCGTCGATGGAATCCCGATCAAAGCCGCCCATGTCGGCGACAAGGTTGGACGGGAACGCCTGACCCAACAGCGCCGCGAAATAGGCCACTTGAGGGATATCCGCCGCGGTTGCATGCTTTCGCTTATCTTCATCGGCATCGCCGGAGGGAGCTTCGAGAGCGCCTTCGGAGATGGTCGTGGGGACGAGGCTCGCCATGGTGACGCCGGTGAGGTCGCCGTCGAGGATGCCGCGCTCCTGCAGAATGTCGACCAATTCGGCGATATAGCCAGGGCGGCCCTTGGCAATTTCGTTGATTCGGGCGGCGTTCGTGGTGGGCAATGCCTTGGATTCCAAGAACTTTTGAGCGTCGTCCGCGGTCCATGGTGCCAAGTTGACCACGGCGATGTCGGCTTCGCGGCGCTTGTAGACGTCCAAAAGAGGCATCGGGAACAATGCCTGGGTGGAAGCATCTTCGGGCTCGTCGTGCATCAGAATTAGCGCTTTCCCATCGTTTTGACGGGCTTCCGCAAAGAAGCTCTCGACGAACTGTGCCAACGCTAACGAGTAGCAAGCGTAAGGATTTTGAATTTCCAGGAGGATTGGGAATTTACGGGAGATCGCGACGACCACCTCGATCAGGCCGATCAGAGGATTGTCTTTCGGGATACGGAGCTGAACAGCGCCTTTTTCACGATCGGTCTTCGCTTCCTTGAGCGAAGCGATAAACTCCTGATACCAGCCCTGCACGCGCTTAGGTTGGCTTGGAAGGCCAGCATTGAGAAGGAGTTCGATGCGGCCCCGGCGAAGCGCGTCCTGGGTAAGGCTGGCGACGAGGGAGCCGTACATCCGAACCAGCCATTGAAGACCATTTTCCTGGTCGAGGCAGGTGACTCGCCAGATGATGGCGTCTTCATTTTCTGCTGCGGCGCGGAGGAATTCTCCGGCCACGGCGCGGCGACCTCCACCGAAAGGGGCCTGTAAACGAACGAATTGTGCCTTACCAGTTTGCGCCTCGGCCCAACGGGCGGAAAGGGCGGCGACATCCTCTTGACGGGCAACGAACAGACGATCCTCGGCCAAGTTGGCCTCCTGACGCTAGACGAACGTTTTGCGGCCAACGCAGCGAGCGAAGGCCAAAGTGGTCGGTATATAAGGGTGCCGGTCCTTGGATGCAATGTCTGGGGTCCGGATGGTGGGTACGATGCGGAAAGTGAGTTTGTGGCAGGGTTTTGCAATCACGGGCCTTCTCTGCGCGCTTTCGTGCAAGGAAAAAGAGAAGCCCGGGTTTATCTGGGAAGTGTCTGTCATTTCCGCGGAAGACGGCTGCAATACGCCACCGGTCGAGTACAACGGAGCAGTCAATATGGACTACCTGCTTCGCTTTGACGAAAGCCGCGTGGTTTTGTCGGTCGATGGCGTCGATTTTGCAAGCGGCACCATTAGTGGTTGCGAAATCGAATATGAAAGCTCCGTATGGGGCGAAGCTCGCGATGGCAATGAGATCAAATGGCAGCTCACAGGCACCGCCACCTACCGTTCCGGGGGTACCGCCTGCAATCTTCCGGATGGCCGCGACTGGGAAGGTCAAGAGGTATTTACCATCGTGAGCTCGGAGCATCCCGATATCGCGTCCGGATGCACCTATACGCTAGATTTAAACGGAGTTTACCGCGGCGAGTCGGAGGGATCGTGAACCCTGCACTCGCGCCCGACGGCGCCTCTGCACTGCTGGAGCGCATTCGAAAAGCAGTTTCGGAGGTGGTGATCGGACGGCCTGTGGTGGTCGATCGCGCATTGACCTGCTTGGCGGCGGGCGGGCACCTATTGATTGAGGATGTCCCTGGGGTAGGTAAAACCACCCTTGCAGCGTCGCTCGCGCACGCGGTGGGCGCCGGTTTTCGGCGGATTCAGTTTACATCGGATCTGCTTCCCGGAGATGTGCTTGGAATGAGGCTTCCAGAGCCCGGCACTCACCAGTTCAAGTTCCATCCGGGTCCGGTGTTCGCGCACGTGGTGCTGGCCGATGAGCTCAACCGCACCTCACCCCGTACACAATCGGCATTTTTGGAGGCGATGGAAGAAGGAAAGGTCACGATTGACGGAGAGACCCACGACCTTCCGTCGCCGTTTTGGGTAGTTGCCACTCAAAATCCCCATGATGCGCAGGGCGCCTATGGTTTGCCGGACAGCCAGCTCGATCGGTTCTTGATACGCACTTCGGTGGGGTACCCCGATCGGGAGCAAGAACGCGTTCTTTTGCGGCGGGAGTCGTCTAGGTCGGTGCTGCCGCAGCCAGTGGCATGTCCCGACGACCTTCGGAGCCTCCAGATGGCGGTTTCGCGGGTGGCTTTGGTCGCGAAGCTGGAAGATCGCATTCTCGATTTGGTTCAACGAACGCGCCAAGATCCGAGGTTTATTCGAGGAGTCTCGCCACGGGGGGCGCAATCGTTTGCGCGAGCGCTTCGTGCATATGCATTGGTTCGAGGCCGGGATTTTGTGATTCCAGAGGATGTCTTTGAGCTGGCGGGACCTGTCTTGTCGCACCGGGTTCTGGTTCGCGGCGAGACGCGCGAGGGTTCGCTGCGGGTCATTCAGGCGTTAGTCGAGGCCGGATGAGGAGAATCTGGCTCTCCGGCCCAGGTTGGATGGCGCTGGGGGGCACCTCGGTGGCGGGTTTGGCGGTGCTGGTTCACCCGACCCCCGCAGGAGTGGGCCTATTGGCCTCGCTGAGCGTTGCGTGGCTGGCTGCCGTCGCCGGTGCTGTTTGGGCGACCGACCGCGTCGTAGTGGCCCGTACGCTGCCGGAAGACGTGTTTGCGGGGGCGCCGGCGGTAGGCCGGGTCGACGCGCGTCGGGTGTGGGGCAAAGTTTGGCTGGAAGACGAGCGTCTGGTTGAGCCGATCCCTTTGCTAGAAAGCTCGAAAATTCCCGCTGCGTGGCGCTTCCCGCGGCGAGGATGGGACGTGCTGCCCGAGATTGGGGTGATCGCCGAGGGTCCTTTCGGTTGGGTGTTTTCTCGAAAAACGCATACCGGAACGACGGCGCCCATTGTTGTTTTCCCAGCTCCAACGGGAGCTCCTGCCGCACAGTCAGCACAAGAAACCGATGATTTTGAATTGTCGCCGTTCAAACATGGGGATTCGGTATCTTCCATACATTGGCGTACAACGCTGCGAAGTGGTTCGATTCACGTTAGTCGGCATACAAGCCAGACAATGTCCCGAGTTCTTCGAGTGGTCGTTGAAGAAAACGCAAGCGAAAGGGACTTGTCGGATGCTTGTGGTGCGTTAGTTTACGGGTCGCGCGCCGGTCTCGACGTCGAGATGGAGATCGATGGCGCCCACTTTCCGTCGGGTCAAGGCTATTCTTGGCGCCGACTGGCTCTAGAGCGGTTGGCGCTTTTTGGTCCGCGAGGCGCGAAGTGATCCACTTTGCCGCCACGGCTTTGGTGCTCGTCGGGCTCTCGCAACCCAACTTTTGGTTGCTGTTTGCCAGCGTTCTGGCACTCACTGCCAGCGGCGTGGTCAAGTCCCGATCAACCGTCGTTTTCGTTGCCGGCTGGTTGGCATTGATCGGGTGTCTGGTTCACGGCGTGGTGTGGGGTCCGCGATGGGAGCTGTACCTTTGCGTCGGAGTGGTATTTGCTAGCTGGCAATCGCAGGGACTGAGGATTGGTGTCGAGTTTTTATCGGCGATAATCCTATGTTTTTCTCCGATTGGTGGCGTGGTGGTTCCGTGCTGGATCGCACTTCGAGGCTGGACACTTCTGAAGGGTTCCGCTCGATGGCTGCTTATTCCCATTCAGCTCGCTTTTGTTGTTGGACACGGCGCTGTGAAGGCGGCCGAAACGGAAGTTGCACCCTTGCCGGAGGTCGGTTTCGTCCCTGAGCTGAACATCCTCGAACCGGATCGGACGGACGACGATGCTGTGGTTGCAAGGGTGTTTTTGCCAGAAGTGTTGACCCCTCCGGAGGTGCTCTATTTGCGAGCTGCGGGGTTGGACGCATTTGATGGGGTGCGATGGACCGCAAGGTCGTCTGCGGGTCAGTTTGTCCCTGGAACCGGCGGTTTACCGCTGCGCGTTCATGTGGAACAAGATCTGCCGATGCTGCTAACGGTGGGCCGGCTGGCGGCGATTCGCTCCTTTCCGGCCAAACCGGATGGTCAAGGTGGTTTTCGAGCGAGCGTTCCTGCGGGCACAAGCTATTGGCTCCAGGTGGTGGATCCGCTCCTGGGACCGAACGATAAGGTTCAAAGTGCGCATTCAGTCGTCCCGGCCCTCGATCCTGAAGTGCGAAAATGGTGGCTCGAGCATCGACCCTGGGGGCAAGTTCGGGACCGAATGGAGCGTTGGAGTTTGCTTTTACAGGCGCAGGCGTCCTATGTTCGGTATCCGCCCGATCCGCAGGGCGATCCTTTGGCGG
>SYKL01000303.1 GCA_005797785.1 Pseudomonadota bacterium
ACCTCGATCGCACCGACAGCCCGATCCACGACGGTTGGCTGGATACCGGCGATCTCGGCTTTCTTTGGCAAGGCGAACTGTTCGTCACCGGCCGCGCCAAAGATGTGCTGATTTTGCGCGGTCAGAACCATGCGCCCCACGAACTCGAGCGCGCCGTAGACGAGGTGGACGGCGTTCGAACGGGATGTTCCGCGGCCGTTGCCGATCTGGAGGGTGGTGCGGAGCGGATTCTATTGTTTGTAGAAATCCGCGAATCCCACCCGAAGCAAGCCGAAGAATGCCATCAGGCCGTGTTGGCGGCGACCGGGGTCGCCGTCGACGAGGTGCTGTTGATCGAGGCCGGCACGCTGCCCCGCACCTCCTCCGGCAAAATCCGCCGCGGAGAGACCCTTCGGCGTTGGCGCGCCGGCACCCTCACCCCACCGGATAAAGTAAACCTCTTTACTATGGCGGGAGCGCTCACCCGAAGCGCGCTCGGCTTTGTTCGCAGTAAACTCAGCGAAACATGAGGTACGATCTTCTGATCGCGGGCGGCGGGCCGGTCGGGCTGTATGCGGCGATCCTCGCCGCAACCCACGGGATGAAGGTGGCGATCGCCGAGCCGAAAGCTGGGGTGATCGACAAAGCTTGCGGTGAAGGCCTGATGCCCGCGGCGGTGGCCGCCTTGCTGGCGGTGGGCGTCGCGCCCGCGCACCAACCGTTTGAGGGGATCCGGTACATCGACAGTAACCGAACCGCGGAAGGCCGCTTTTCGCGTGGGGTGGGATGGGGCGTTCGCAGGCTCGCCCTCCACAGCGCGCTTATGGAGCGCGCTTTCGATTTAGGAGTTCAGACGGAACGCACCGCCGTTCACACGATCGACGCTCAGCCGGAAGGCATCCGTGCTGCGGGAATCGAGGCCCGATGGCTGTTTGCGGCAGACGGGCTGCACTCCCCGCTCCGCAAACACCTGGGTCTGCAACTGCCAGCGCGCTTCCCAAGAAGGTACGGCATTCGACGCCACTTTGTCATCGCACCCTGGTCGTCGTTTGTGGAGGTGCATTGGAGCGAACAGGCGGAGGCCTATGTGACCCCCGTGTCCGATCGGGAGGTTGGAGTCGCCTTCTTGTTCGACGACCGACTGAAAGGGGCTTCTTCGGAACCACCTTTTGAACGCCTGATGGCCGCATTTCCGGCGCTTCAGGAGCGACTCCGGGGGACCGACGTGGGCTCCACCGTTCGCGGCGCCGGACCGTTCGAACAACGCACCCTCCACCAAGCATCTGGTCGAACCCTCCTGATCGGCGATGCGGCGGGTTACCTGGACCCGATCACGGGCGAAGGCCTCCGCCTCGGATTCGAAGCCGCAAGTCTCGCTTTAGAGTGCATTGAGGCTGGAAACCCCGCGGCGTACAACCTTCTTTGGCCGCGGGCCTACCGCCGGTACTGGTGGATGACGGCCGGATTGTTGACGCTGAGGCGTTCCCCTCTGCGCAAGGTGATGCTCCCAGCCCTTCAGCATGTTCCAGGCCTATTTACGGCCGCGGTGAATGCCCTGGGTGCCGAACCGCCGCCGAAGCGGCAGCGCCTGCTTCGCACCCCGATTTGACGGTGTGGACTTGAAAATGGGATTCGATCCGTTAGATGCGGGCACTGGAGGCGCCATGATTCGCAAATTCGGTTGGTTGTTGGTTCTCGCGGCATGCACAAAGGACGATACGGACGTCGAAGGAACCCCCGGCGAACCTGTGACCTTCGCAACCTACAACGGCGGCTTGGCGATCGGCTTTGTGGACGGCGCCGAATCCCGCACCCCGCAAGTGGCCGCCGCGGTGGCCGAACTCGACGCCGATGTCGTCTGCCTCCAAGAGATCTGGACCCCCGAGCAGATCGACGCGGTATTGACCGCCTCCGCCACGAATTTTCCGCACCAGTACAACCCCGACGCCATGCCCTCCGAGCCCGGCGGCGACCCTGCATGTCCGGACGGCGAGCTCGATGAATTCATGACCTGTATCGCCGATAACTGCGCAGACTCTTGCGACGACGAGCTGGTGGATTGCGTGTTCGCAAACTGCCCGGTCGAGTTCCTCACGCTGGAAAAGACCTGCCAAGGCTGCGTCATGGCGAACGTCGGCGGCGAAGTCCAGGTGGTCGCGGACGAGTGCGAGGCCGGCAACGCAGAATGGGCCTACGGCGGCTCTTTCGGCACCATCCTCCTCTCCAAACTGCCGATCGCCGAAGTGGAACACCATGTGTTCGAAAGCACCACCAACCGCCGCGGCGTGATCCACGCCACCGTGGAAGGCCCAGACAACAACATTGATGTGTATTGCACGCATCTCACGGCCGTTTTCGACGTCATCCCCTACCCACGCGAAGAGGGCTCCTGGTTGGAAGAGCAGGCCGTCCAAATCAGCGAATTGACGGATCTGGCTTCCGAGCCTTATACGGTCGTTTTGGGCGACGTCAACACAGGACCCGCGATCGGAGCCGACATTGTCGCCGAGGTCAGCGAAAACTACCAGCTGTTTGTCGATGCCGGCTGGAGCGACGCCTACACCGAAGGCGAACCCACCTGCACGTTCTGCGGGGACAATCCGTTGGTCGGCGGCGGAGACTCGGTGCTGATCGACCACATTTTCACGACGGTTCCCGGCTCCTGGGAGGCCTCCGCCCCGACGCGTCTGTTCGACCAGACCATCGACGCGGAAACCTGCGATGAAACCTTCACCGCAGCCCTGTCCGACCACTACGGCGTGAGCGTGACCTTGGCGCCGGTCCTGTTCGAGGAATAGTAAAGGAGTTTACTATTCCGGAGACTACCCGGGGAAGGCGTCCACAAACGCCCACTCTCCCACGGAATTGCGCAGGCTCGGGGCTTCTCGGGCCTGCAGTTTTTCGGGGAGGTCTTCCAAGCGCCCCGGATTGCCCACCGCCACCACCGCATGAATTTCATGATCGGCGGGCACGCGAACGGCAGCCCGCACCTTAGTTTCTTCAAATCCGCCCATCGCGTGAACGACCAAACCGCGATGCGCCCCCTCAAGCGCAAGCCCCATCCACGCCGCACCGGCGTCGAAAGCATGGGTTCGCATAGGCTTATTCTCTTCGCCGTAGGTGGTCTTGGAGGTCCACACCAACAACGCTCCGGCGCGCCGCGCCCACACTTGATTCGAGTCGGCTAGGCCATGAAGAACCGCCTCAAAAGCGGGGGTTCCCGAGACCGTTCGAACCACACGCCACGGTTGCACATTGCCTCCCGAAGGTGCCCAACGCGCCGCCTCCAACAGCGCTTCCAGCTCGCCGGCGCGCAACGGCTCCCCCGACAAGGCGCGCGACGAATGGCGCTGTAAGAACAAGTCCAAAATGGGGGCATCCGGCACACGGCTCATCGTCCACTCCAAAGCTGCCCGAGAGTACACACGGTGATCGCCGCGACAATCACCCGTGTATGATGATCTCGGAGGACCGATGTGGCTCCTGCTGACGGCCTGTTTTGTGGGCAATCCCACAGCGCTGCAACTGATGGATGGCGATGGCGATGGCTTTTGGCCGGCGGAGGCCCGGGCTTACGGCGCGAAAGGACCTTGGGACTGCGATGACAGCAATCCCGAGATTTTCCCCGGGCAAATTGAAGAATGTAACGGAACGGACGACGACTGCGACAACGACATCGACGAGGCATGTCCGAACGCCGATTTCGGAATCGACTTCGACATGATGAGCGTGATCGACAAACCGCCCAACACCGAAGTGAGTCTTCTGGTGAGCGGGGTCGGCGACGACAGCCTCCCGAGCGTCACCTGGACCATGAGCTCGGACATTGACGGCGAGTTGGCCGTCGCGGAGCGGACCTACGCAGGCAACCGAGTGACCTTCGACGTGGATCTTTCCCTCGGCGAACATACGCTGACCGCTGCAGCAGACTGGCTCGGTGCGGAGACCTCCGACACGTTCGCCGTCGTGGTGGCGGACGTCGATCAGGACGACGATGGCCAGTGGAGTCAGAACTACCTCGGCGACGACTGTGACGACCAAAACCCGGACATCTACGCCGGCGCCGACGAAATCTGCAACGGCACCGACGACGACTGCGACGACAGCATCGATGAAAATCTCGATTGCATCGCCGAGCACTGCGGGGCGATCACCGAAGACGAAAACTGGAGCTCCGATCTCGACCACTGGGTAACCTGCCCGGTCTCCATTTCGGACGGTGCAACCCTCACGATCGAAGCCGGTACGCTGGTACGCTTCGACGCCAACGCGGGGCTCGCCATCGGAGAAAACTCGCCCGGCGCGCTGTCCGTCCTGGGCACCCCCGAAAATCCGATTGCCCTTACCTCCTCGCTGGAATTGCCCAGCCCAGGCGCTTGGGCCGGCATCGTGAACCACAGCTTCGGAAGCACGCTCGTCCAGAATACCGACATCCAATATGCGGCATCGGTGACTTCCTTGAGCGATAACTTCGAAATATCCAACTCAAACGTTCAATTTGGTGGAGGGCAAGGGTTCCTCTTTCAAGACAGCGATGCCACGCTGACGAATGTCACCATCGCCAACAACAATGTCGGCATCGTCGTCGAATCCTCCGCCGTCTCGATGTACGACAGCACCATCGAGGACAATGGGGTAGGCTTGGATTGCCTCGCCGGGCCCTGCTTTTCCCTCACCACCAACGGAAATGTCTATTTCAACAATGGCACCTCCGTGCGTCTGGCGTCCGTCCCCCTCGCGGGGTCCCTGCCGAGCGATTTGTATGCCGATCCGATCCGCGTCCTCGATGGGGAGGTCACCACCAGCATGGTCCTCCTCGACCACGGTGCTCCCTACCAATTCTTCGATGACCTCCATATCATCGGCGGGCCTGACAGCGTCGAACTCCACGTCGACGAGGCCGAGGTACAACTGATGGAGGGGGGCACCCTCATCATCGACGAACACGGAGTACTGTCCGGTGAACAGTCGATCTTTTCAGGGATCCCGGGAGGCAGCGGGCACGTCGCCGGGGAATGGGAGGGCATCCGCCTCGACGAGGGCGGCAGCCTCAACCTCTTCGAATGTGACGTTGGGTATGGGATCAATAACCTAAGCATTCAGGCAGAGAACAGCGGTGTCGCCGAGTCCTCCGTCCACGATGCCCTCGAATACGGGGTGTACTGGACCACCCCGGTCAAACCAGGGTGGATCGAACAGGGCACCAACACTTTCACCAACAACGGGCTGGGCGCTTCAAACCCGCCTCCCTGATCAGCTCCCTACATCCCATTTGAACGACAAGGTGGTCGTGGTCACAAACGACAAGCCGTCGCACAAAAGATTATTCGGATCTGCCGAACAATCCGCCTGCGCCGCAAGGGTCGGGTCGCGGGTGAACACAAAGGACTCTTTCAGCGACAGCCGCTGGGAAAGAGCGACCTCCAAGCCCGCGGTATTCCGAAACACCGAATCGGTGCCCAAACCCTTGGGGTACCCATCCGCGGGAACCAAGTTTGGAAGCCACTCGACCACATCCGACACCTTCACCCGCGAACTGGAATACCCGGCGCGAACGCGGAACGAACCACGAAATTTCGAGGTATCACAAGGGGTTTCACTGTCGACCACCGCGCCGCCCTCGCAAGCCGCACCCGGCTGAACCACCACCGATCGAAAGTTCCACACCGGCGCAAAACTCGCGTCCAACTTCCAGGTATCGCCTTCCAGAAAGTCGTATTTCACGCCGATGGGGGCGACGATCAGATCCGCATTCAGGTGGGCAGTCGGATTGCGGTTCAAATTGGTAAACAGGAATACAGTCAAGTGCTTTACTAATTGATTGTAGTCGAGCCCAAAATTGGCAACCAGGTCGTCGTTCGTTTTTTCGCCTTTGGATCGGCCCAAACGGTACATCACCGAGCTGCGGACCTCGAGCGGGTCGTGCGCATACTGCTCGGACGTCGGCTTGCGAGCGACGGAAAATCCCACCGCCATGTCCATCGCATCCACGGTGGAGTTGTAGGCGACGCCGGCATCCACCGCCAACGTGAGCGGCACCTTGGTCCGCGGGGCCGGGGCGCGGTCGGCGACCGTGCGAGAAACCACCGTTCCGTCCGACAATTGCACTTCGGAGGCGATCACATTGCCCTTGGCGTCATAGCTCCAGGTGGTGGTTTTTGCAGGCTCATTCGCCACTTCCAACACCTGCCGAACCACCTTGCCTTTCTCGGAGTAGGTGGTTTCCCGGCTTTGAAATGCTCCATTTTTTTGAAGTTCGAAAATCGCTTCGCCGGCGGGACCGACCGCCCAACGTTCGACCGTCACCTCCGTGCCGCGGGTGGTGGTCCGTTCCACCATTTTATCCCCGTCAAACTTGAAGACCTGCTCTTCCACAAGCGAGTCGTCCTGCAACACCAACCGGCGGATCGGATGCCCAAGTCCGTCGTAGCTTTCCCGAATTTCTTCGCCTGCAAACGCCGGAGTCGCCCACATCCACAGCGCCAACCACCCTCCAAGCCGCATACCGCCCCCTTTCGGCCCTTTTTATTGCGTTACGGCCGGTTTTCAACGAAGGGTGGCGAGCATCTGCTGGACCGCCTCCATCGTCGCCGCTTCTGAGCTGGCCGAATATTGGAGCACCAACCCAATGGTTCGGCCACCAAAGGTGAAACAAAACACTTCCGCGGTGGCGGGTGGCTTTTCGAGGTGTCCCAGCACGCCGTCGAGAACCCGGCCGCCAAAATCCCGCCGAACCGTCTCCACGGACTCGCTCGAAATCCCGGCCTGCAACGCTACTTGAAGCTCCGAAGGGGTTAAATCCGTGGTTACCACCCACTGGACGCTGTGGTCGTTCGCCGCCAACAGCAGTGAGGGCAACAACGGATTGTGCTGCTCCGTCGCCACCAACGATGGATCATGTTCAAACGTGAGCCCACTGAATCCGCGTGGAATCAACGCCCGTCGCCGAACCACCGCGGTCACCGCGGGTTTCAGGGGGAGTTCCACGGCCTGATCCAGGGTGGCGGGTAGGGAGTGTTCGTCGACCGCCAGATCAAACTGCGCTTCGACCGGTCGTTCTTCCGCCAGAGTGCTCAGGGCGGCCAGCAATTCTACGGGTTCGCCCTGGTGTTCCGCAACATACAGCCCCACCACCAACGGCCGCGGCCGGGTCACTTTGTGCAGCGACACCGACCAACCTGGGATCAGCCATTTTTCGCCGGGGACCTGAACTCCCCCCACGACAATCCCTTCGCTCCCGCCAGGAGTGGCCCCCAACGCACCCAATTCCTCCCGCCACTGACCAACGACCGCATCCACATCCGCTGCCGACTCGGCGGCCACCAGACGCGCCCGATGCCCCTCGCGTGAAAATGCCGTCCACTCATCCCTTCCGTTGAGACGAGAGGCGGTCATCACCATCGACGAGGGATGTTCGAGCGACCACCCATCGGCGGAGAAGGTCCAGTGTTCCTTCGCGGAAACCTTGATCAGATGCCCGTCCACGTCCACCGAGCCCGGTATCGGCCAGGAGCGATCGCCGACGGACAACTCGTACATCGGCGCCACCCTTACCGGGTCTAAGCTCGTTTTGGATGGCGCAGCCCGGTCCAACACCGCGGCAGGTGTCGGTGGCAGGCGATCTTCGGCAGGGACGAGCGCAATAACGGCGACCGTACCGAGCGCACTCACCCCGATCACGGCGACCAAGCCGATCACCGTCTTCGAGATTGGGGTCAGCTTCGCCACGATCAGCGAGCGTCCTGCTCGATGATCATGAACTCGACCCGGCGGTTCTGCTCCCGACCGGCATCGGTGGTGTTGTCGGCCACGGGGACGGCCTCTCCATACCCCTTGGCTTCCAGGCGCTCCGGCGCGATGCCGCCAGCGATCAGGTACTCCCGAATCGCATCCGCTCGACGCTGGGACAGATCGGCGTTGTGTTTGTCGGGACCCCGATCGTCGGTATGCCCTTCCACCCGAAGTTTCTTGACCTGCGGGTTATCGATAAGCGTTTTCAATACCGCATCCAAAATCGGTTCGGATTTGGGAATAATTTTGGCGGTGTCGGTATAGAACAACACCTTGTCCAAAATCACGATGCGATCGGCGACCAACACCGCTTTCACGTCGTCGGGACAACCGTCTTCGTCGGATTCCCCGTTGACCACTTCGGCATCGAGCGGGCAAAGATCGCGGGTGTCCGGAAGGCCATCGTTGTCGTTGTCGAGATCGGGACAACCGTCCTCGTCTTTGAAGCGATCCTTATCCTCCGGCTCGTCCTTGCAGGCGTCGATGTCGTCGTCGAGTCCATCGTTGTCCCGATCGAGCTCCGGACAACCGTCCTGGTCGTTGCGACCGTCGACATCTTCAGCGTCGTTTGGACATTGATCCGCCACATCCCAGAGGCCGTCGCGATCGTTGTCGTCTTCGGGGCAACCGTCCTCGTCCTGGAAGCTGTCAAAGTCCTCCGGTCCGTCCGGGCATTGATCCGCGACATCGAGCACGCCGTCTTTGTCGTTGTCGACTTCGGGGCAGCCGTCCTCGTCCTCAAACCGATCGATGTCCTCCGGATCCCGGGGACAATCATCGTTCCGGTCCAGAATGCCGTCCTTGTCTTTGTCGCCATCGCTGAAGGGCGCATAGCCAAAGCCCACAAACGCCCGAACCGCGGGCGTTCCCGCCGCAGGGGTGATTCCAGGCCCGCCGCCGACCACCACATGCCAACCCTTCGGACTGGAGTACAGGAAGTTGGCGTTCGCCTCGATCGGCGAATTCAACATCAAGGTGTAATCCTGTTTTTCGAGAGTCCGACGCGCGGCGCCAACCACGGTCGCGCCCGAGCCTTCCAGGTTAAACCGCAACATTTCTGGAACGATGTCGAAACCTACGCCCAAAGCGTACAACACCTCATCGTCCATCGCAACCGTATCGGTCAGTGTCGCGCCGCCCAATTTGTACTTATATCCGCCACTCAAGGCGACATGAACCGGACCCGGCGAAGCCGACAGCGACACCCTGCCGCCGAGGCCCAACACCCCGTCAGAAAGGAAAATATCCTTCGAACCAATGGGAATGTTCACAAATGGGGCAACCGATACCCCGACCGCTTCGCGCTCCGGAACGATCTGAAATCGGAGTTGTGCGCCGAGATCGCCGATGCCAAACGACTGGCCCTCGCCACCCAAATCCTGAAAACCCGCTTCGGAGTCCATACCTACGACCGCGGGCGCGGTGACGTCGATCTCCAACCACCGGGTAAGACCGACCGCAAGCCCCAAGTGCGCCGCACCCAGGTGCTCAATCACGCCGACTTCCCGATCGAGGCCGTCTTCTCCCTCGACCGCCAGCTGTAGCGGCCGCCACGCGTAGTCCATGTACAGGTCAAACCCAAAGGTCAACGAAGGCAATTGTCGTGCCGTGTCGACGGTGGCGAACCCATTGGACAACCGCACCGGCGCGAACCGTTCGGCGTTGAGGGTGGCGTCCTGCCCGAAGGCTTCGGACGCTACAAAACAAGCCAACAACCCCACTAAAGAACGCACAAACATCACCGCACCATCCGACGGCGCCGCGCCAAAGCGAGGGCCGCAAATCCGCTAAGGAACCCACCTACGGGTAAACCGGCCGAATTGCACGCAAGACCGCCGGTGGGAATCAATGCCAGCGCTTCCAGGGGATCGAGCAGGTTGATCACACCGTCTCCATCCTCATCGCCGTTGCCTTCGTCGCAATCGTTGACGCCATCGCCGTCGGTGTCCGGATTGAGCGGATCGGAGCCGAGGCTGACTTCCTCGCCATCCTCCCGGCAATCCTCGTCGGTGTCCGGATTGAGCGGCGCGGTATGCCAGGTGATGACCTCTTGGCCATCGGAAAGCGCATCATCATCGCTGTCCGGATCGAGCGGATCCGTGCTGTGAATCTCAACTTCATCGCCGTCGATCAACAGATCCCCGTCGGTGTCCGGCAGCAACGGATCGGTGCTGTATTCGTACACTTCCTCGCCATCCGTCAGGCCGTCGTTGTCGGTGTCGGAATCCAGGGGATCGGTTTCGGTGTCGTTCACCTCTTCGCCGTCTTCCAAATCGTCGTTATCACTGTCCGAATCCAGTGGATCCGTGTGCGTATCTTCCACCTCTTCGCCGTCCTGGAGGTCGTCCGAATCGGTGTCCGGATTCAACGGATCCGTCTCGTATTGCAAAACCTCCTCGCCGTCGGTCAGCCCGTCGTCGTCGGTATCCGAGTCGAGAGGATCGGTATTATAAACCTCTTCTTCGTCGACATCGGTGAGTCCATCGCCATCGGAATCCGGATCGCCGGTCACCAGGTCCGCGCCGTTGCAGTCTTGGTCAACGCCGTCGTTGGGAAGCTCGGTCGCACCGGGATAAACGGTCGCATTGCTGTCGTCGCAGTCGGTATCGAGATCGGATTCTCCGGCATCATCGCAATCGAAATCTGCCGAGAGCACAATCTCCTCTGAACCGTAGTTATCGCCGTCGAGATCTTCATTGCAGTAGTATTCGACGATGGTGTCTTCACCGTCACAATCTTCGTCGATCCCATTGTTGGGGATATCGTAGGCATCGGGGTTAATACCCGCATTCTCGTCGTCACAGTCATCGCCGTCAAACACCTCATTGCGGTGGTTGTCGCCATCTTGGTCTGCAATTACGCAGAGAGCATCCGACTCGTTGACATACAGATTTTTTGCGCTTGTTTCGGTAGTATCCCATGAAACCACAAAGCCAAAATTCACCGTTTCATATGCAGGAATGGTGCCCGCATTGTGCCGCCAATGCAGAGTATCATCATTGTTGGCGTCCGCAGGATCGGAAAAAGTGGAGTCCACATTGTCAGAAAACTGGGTGAAGCCCACCGTCTGGCTGGTTGGATTGCATACACCGTAGCCCACCGTAATTCCGGAGACGGTGGCCACGCTCTGGGCGTAATCCTTGACCCCATCGCCGTCGGCATCGATCACGTCATTGTATGCTTTATAGAAGGAGTTTCCGTAGATATTCACTTCCTGATCGGGGTCCACGGCGTGCATCAGGCGAACGTTGGTGGCCTGGGTACCGCCGGTGTTGGTCACGGCAAAATGCATGTACAACGTCTTGGAGGCGTCATCCCAGTATTCGTACTTTTCGATGTCGAGGGCGCCGGCTTCCCAGACGTACTTCGACACATTCTTAGTGCCAAAGGAGAGATCGTCCTCTTCCACCGTCAGAAACGGGCTGCTGTTGGTGCCGGCTGTCTTGCCAAGATACTCGTAATTGGTCCCATTGACCGAGAACTTCACCGCCGCCGTCGTCCAGGGGGTGATCGGGTAGGACATGTCGGTCCAGGAAGTGGAATTGTACTTGAGCTGGATGCCCTTACCTTCCGTTGCCCAGTTCCACAAACCATTATCGCCATAGTAGATCCGGGTATAGTTGCCGCTGAGCAACTGACCCGCTTGGGCGGCCTGCACCGACAGGGCCACACCAAACAATGAAAAACCAAGGCGAATAGCGCCAAATTTCAAAATAGACATAGACGCCTCATACAATAAGAGCGGGCGCAATGTATCCCAACACGATCTCCCCGTCTATAGCCCGCGATCAGAGCGAGCGGCTTCGCCATGTTATGCGGAAGAATCGGTGGAGCACCCTTGCTGTGGATTTGGGCCCTGTGGGGTTGCACAAGTTCGGAACCCGTCTTTCACTTGGGGTACTTTCCCAATGTGTCGCACGCCCCCGCGATCGTCGGTGTAGAAACCGGTAAATTCCAAGATGGGCTAGGAAAGGTCGCGCTGAAGACGTCCACCTTTAATGCGGGACCCTCTGCCGTTGAAGCGTTGCTTTCTGGCGCACTGGATGCGAGTTTTCTCGGACCGAATCCGACAATCAATGCCTATGCCAAGTCCGATGGAAAGGCCGTTCGCGTGATCGCCGGAAGCACGTCCGGAGGCGCGTATTTGGTGGTATCGCCCGACGTCGTGACCCCAGCAGATCTCCAAGGAAAGACTGTGGCTTCTCCACAGTTGGGAAACACTCAAGACGTGGCGCTCCGGCACTGGCTGCAAAAAAACTCGCTTCAAACAACCGAAACCGGTGGGGATGTTCGAATTCTCCCCCAGGAAAATGCGATGACGCTGGAAGCTTTTCGCAGCGGAGAGATCGCGGGGGCCTGGGTGCCCGAGCCCTGGGCTTCGCGGCTGATCTTAGAGGGTGGCGGCCACGTATTGCAGGATGAACGATTACTTTGGCCGGACGGCAAATATGTGACCACCCACCTGGTGATCCGCACCGAGGTATTAAGGGATCGACCTGCCGAAGTGGAGGGTTTTCTCCGGGGCTACCTGGATACCCTGGAATGGATGGCTGCGAATTCCGATCAAGCAAAAGAATCGACCAATCAGGGGATAGGTAAGATCACCGGCAAGCCGCTTCCCACGGCCACCTTGGATGCCGCCTGGCCCCACCTGGAGTTTACCTCGGATCCTTTGCCGGAAAGCCTGCGTACCAGCGCACAGCATGCGGAAGACGTCGGGTTGCTGCAGTTGGATGGCGTTGACCTCGATGGGCTTTACGATCTCACGCTTCTGACGCGGATTCAGGCGGAATGAGCGTTCGCCTAGGCATTGTCGGTGGTGGTTTCTCCGGCGTCGCCGCAGCGATACACCTGCTGCGCCAAACCGATGCTGAGTTGGTCCTTTTTGAACGCCGATCCACCGTGGGGCATGGGATCGCCTACGGCACCACCGCGATCGAACACCGCCTCAATGTACCCGCAGCGCGCATGAGTGTGGATCCGGAATCGCCAAACGATTTCGTGGATTTTCTACGTGAGACCTACGCTCACGACGACCCATCGGCCATGGTCCCGCGGGCCTGGTACGGCGCCTACCTCCAACATCGGTTTTTGTCGGCCCAAACCCAATTTCCGTCGCGCCTACAATATCGCCCGGTCGAAGTCACCGAAATTACCCGTCGCGGCGAGCTTTGGAAAATCGACACCGCCGATGGAATGGAATGCGTCGATGGGGTGTTGGTCGCCACCGGGCACGGCCCGGTCAATGTCCCAACAGCCCTTCGACAGGTTCAAGCGTCGATACACCGCGATCCGTGGACCTTCGCGGCGCCCTCGGACGCCTCAGTCCTGATCGTCGGCACCGGCCTCACCGCGGTGGACATGCTGCTGAGCCTTCGCGCACGCGGACACCGCGGCCGGTTGGTGGTCACTTCTCGACATGGGCGGTTTCCCAGGCCACATTCGCTCCCGCGCGGTCCCGCTCCCTGCGTTTGGCGCGACCCGACCTCACTGGTGGACGCCATCGGCCAAGTGCGGCAACAACTGCGCGAAGCCAACGCACAAAACCTCCCTTGGGCCGCGGTCATCGACAGCCTAAGGCCGCACACCGCCAGGTGGTGGGCGACCTTTTCGGTGGACGACCGCCGATCGTTTCTTGCGCATGTTCGCCCACTTTGGGAGATTCACCGGCACCGAGCACCGCCCGACAGCCTGGCCATACTGGAGGCTTGGCAGCAACAGGGGGGCTGGTCCCTGATCGCCGGACCGATGACACATGCGGCGTCCGTCGCCGACGAAATCCAGGTTACATGGTCGCATCACCGGGACCGGTTTCAGCATGTGCTGCTGTGCACAGGAAACTCCGGCAATCCCCTTCATCAGCCGATACTCGCCGCACTGGTGGAGAACGGCACACTTCGGATGGACCCTTTGGAGCTCGGTGTTCAGGCGGACCCTCACGGATTGGCCCACCCCGACGGCCTGTGGGTCATCGGAGGGCTCCGTCGAGGCGATCTCTGGGAATCGACCGCTGTTCCCGAGCTGTCGCGCCAAGCCGCGGCGCTGCCAGCGGCCGTAGCAGCCTGGAAGGCGCAACGGCCGTAACGTAGCTCTCAACCGTCCGTATCGCTCGGCGGATCCGTGTCGTCCCCGCCGTCGATGTCTGGGCAGGCGCTCAAACACGACGCTGGAACCTCGGTGTCGCCGCCGATCAACGAACAACTCAGGGCACGAATGTCCGCCAAACACGCCGCAGCGAACGTGCCGTCGTAGCCGTCGCCGCAATCGCCGGGCAGCCCCATCATGTCGTTGACCGACGCCAAACATTCGTCCAGGTCTGCAAACTCCGGAGCACCTTCACACTCGTCCTCGATCATGATCTCACAAGCCGCAACCCCAACGCCCTCCCAAAACTCGCTCTCTAGCATCGATTCGGCGACGTCCGTATCCGACCCGTCCGTGTCCGACCCGTCCGTGTCCGCCACATCCGTGTCGCCGACATCCGTGTCGTCGCCGCCTGCGCACGCCCCCAACCCGAACGCCAACACACCCAGCCAGAGTGATCGCATGGTTGTCTCCTCCAAAACGATCATTCCTGCGATCGAAACAAAACACAAGCCTCGGTGATCGCCCAGCCGCGCCAGGCATGCGGAGGACGGCGCGAAGCGCCGGTTTGAGCCCCAGGCGAGAACGGAGGGCGCACGCCCGACTCCGAAGCTCGCCGCCGGCGCAGCCGGGGCGCCCTACAGCGCCACTTCCGCGTCCAGAGTGCCGCCGCAAATGGGCTGGTGCTTCCACACCGCGTCAACCTCGACCTGCGGATTGGTGACGTCAGGCACCGGAAGCGCATCCAACGGGTACAATATAGGATCGAGGCCGAGATCAAAGCTGTCCGCAAGGAGTTCCAGATCGCAAAAGGCGGAATCCCAACTGTCGGGGACGGGCACAATCCACGCGCTCACCGTGGTCTCCTCCTCATCGGGCATACATCCAAGATGATCCTCCACCGCCTGAACTTCGAAGGGCAAACCGCACACCGGCGCGACATTCCAGCCCGTGTCGGTGCCACCCTGCGGATTGGCGCGAAGCAGGCCTCGAACCTCGGGGGAGTAGGTTTCCGCGACCTCATCCCCCACCGAAAGATCAAGGGTGATCGTGATCCCCGACTCACAACCTACCAAAAACAACAGCATCCCTGTTCGAACCCACATGCGCTCCCCTCGGCCCCTGCCGTATGGACCCGCGAACCCTCACCACCGGAAAGACCGTTCACAAACGCGCGACCGGAATCCCCAACCCCTCAAAATAGGCCTGGGTCGCCTCCACCAGCCCAGGGGCAACCTGATCGGCGTTCGGCTCCAACAACGCACGATAGTCCATTCGCCTCTGTGAACGGAGAAGATTCGCAAGTACTAACGAATGCCGCCAACGAACGAAAGGCACAGGCCCTTCCACCGGTTTCCGAAACAACAGAGCACCGAGCACGGCCGACGTGGTTTTTCCCGGGAGTGGTGCGCCTCGGTACAAGGAAAACGCCGCGTTCAATTCCCCAAACAGCCACTGAGCCTCGGGAAAGCTCCAGGCATCCTCCCCCCGCGCATGGGCCAAGCATTTTGACATTTTGTCAAAATCGCCCACCGACTCATGAGCCGAAGCAGCGAAAACCCATGCCTCACGTTTGTTTTGAGACAGGACGGGTTGGAGCAGGCTGAGGCCTCGTTGGGGATCTCCCAAACGAATGTGGGCCTCGACCTGGCCATATAACCCTTCCGGCCTTGAAGATTCCGTCCAGACGCGTTGGTATACGGCCAAGGCGTCGTTCGGCCTGTCCAAGTGAAGCAGCGTTCGTGCGAAACGGAGCTCCGAAAGCCATGTGGTGACGCCATTCAGCATTTCTTCGGTGAAGACATTGTTTTTCAGTGCGGCGCACTGTTGATAACGCTCGAGGGCCGACTCAAAAAAGGAGCTTCGATCTACCAAAGAGGTGGCCTGCTCGCCTCGAAGCTCGAACGCCCGGCCCTCCAGGAACCGGAGGTTGGGGTGCTCGGCACCCCAGGTGAACGCTTGATGAAGGACGTCCAACGCGGGTTTAGGGTTTCCTGCCAACAGATGGACGCGCGCCATCATCGTGGCCGGCTCCACCACCGAGGGGGCGGGCTTGCGCGTTGCGAAGACGCGGCAAAGGGTTTCCCAGGATCGTTGGGTGTATTCCTTCGACGCCGCTGCATCGCCGAGCTTTTCGTGCTCACCTGCCAAGTGAAGAAGAACCGCTGGTTCGTCGGGTTCAAGCTCCAACCGCCGATGAAGCAGACGCAGGTTCCGTTCGGTTTTCAAGCGCTGCTTGCGGAGGGACGGGGCCGCTCCGTAGTGCACAATCGGCGCTTGAAGGGGCTGAATTCGATGCGTCCGCTCCCGCAACCAACCCACCACGTGCTCATGCACCACCCCCTGCCACGCGAGATCAGGGGTTCGTCGCAACAATCGGGGGAGGAGTACCACAGACCCCTGGCGGGCGCTCCCTTGGAGAACCTCTTCCAACGTTGCGTCCACGCGTGAGGCGCCGTACAACGGTAACAATCCGAGGTCGACATCCCCGCGACCGATGAACTGGCGGATCGGCGGCCCGGCGCCTGGGATCAGGCGTTCATCCGCATCCAACACCAGGATCCAGTCGCCGGTGACGTGCGGGAGCGCCGCATTGCGAGCGGCGGCGAAGTCGTCGCACCAGGCGAAATGCACTACCTTGGCGCCGGCAGCGCGGGCGATTTCGACGGTGCGATCTGTGCTTCCGGTATCGACGACGACGAGCTCGTCGGCAATTCCGGCGACAGAGGCGAGGCAGCCCCCCAGCATGGCTTCCTCGTCCCGCGCGATCACGCACAGGGTGAGGTTCGGGAGCTGGACTTTCAGGGGCATACTACTCGAAAGTGCATTTCTGGTCGTCGCAGGCGAAGGTTTGAAGACCATTCACGTCGTAGTCGATCACCGAGCCGATCGAAATGTCCCAGTCGGCATTTTCGTCTGGGCCAACGCCAAAGTCGACGTCTTCTCCCGCCAGCTGCACATCCCCGACGGTCTGTATGCCCGAGCTCCCGGCACCGGCGGTGCGGTAGATCGCCGTGTTCACTACAAAATTCCACGGAGTTTCGATGTGAACGGCGTGATCGACACCCTGGTCGAACATGGAATCCAATAGATAAAAAAACGTTTCGTCACCAACGACATCGAGGTTCGACCGGAGGAAGTCCGAGTTGTCCACGAGCACATAACCCACGACCCACGGGCCATCGGAGTGCCCGGCCACCACGACATGGCCGTCGGTAACGTCCGAATCCTCCACACTGACAATACGTCCGACGAGCTCCAGATCTCCTTCGACGTCATTGTTCTTGAGGGTGGTGCCTCCGTCGGCCAAAGCGGCAATGGCCGACGCAAAGTGGGTGTTAGCCAACATCGACACCGTGGAAACCTCAGTTCCAATGGCGTCAATCGAAATGGCGGCGTCGAGATTGCTGCCGTCGTTGCCCTGGATGCTCGCCAACCCTATGCCTACGTGGTCTGCCAATGCCGCAATCAAGCTCGAAAATCCCTGGTTTCCCGCGACGGAAAGGTGGGACGCGAACATCTCCACACCCTCCAATGCGATCGCCGCGGTCGCATCATCGGAGCCTTGATTGTCGCTGATTTCCAGATCCCGCGCCTCAAGTCTGCCGGTTCGAACCGCCAGTACGTTCTCAAAGCCAATATTTCCCAAAGCGGTCAGCTCGTTGAGATACGCGACATTGGACACCTGCGTGGTCAATCCCTCCAGGCGAATCGCCTCGTGAGCGGAGCTTGAACCCTCGTTGTCGCTGACTTCTAGTGCCTCCAACTGCGCCGCCACCGCGCGCAACGACAGCGCCCGTCGGAAACCCACATTTCCGAGTGCATTGAAGTTGGTCAACAACGACAGGGTGGAGGAATCGCTGTGCAGCGCTTCCAGGGAAACCGCGGTATCGGCGCCAACCGGCGCCACATTGTCGTTGACGTCCACATTGTCGACGTCGAACAAGTTTTGCCGAATCCGAAGGATCTGCTCGAAGTCGCTGTTTCCGTTGAGGTGCGCGTCCGACAACATCGCCAACGAGGATGAATCCATGTTCGCACCGTCGATGTCGACCGCCGCCCCCGCTGTCGAGGAGCCGACATTGTTGAATGCCTGAAAATCGCGCACTACGCTCCTGTTCGACAGGCCTGCAAACAGGCTACCAAAACCCGTATTGGTCAACATTCCGAGGCCTGTCACGTTGGCTTCGTCCGCGACAATGTCGATCGCAGCACCCGCAAAGGTGGAGCCTGTATTCGACTGCGCAAGCACATCGCTCACCGCCGCATGCCGCGCGTTCAACACCGACACGAGCGAATCAAAGTTGGAGTTACCGACTAGGGTAACGCCATTGATCAGACCCAGCGTCGATACCTCCCCCTCCCGGCCGGCCAGAGAAACGGCCGAAGTTGCAGAGCTCGAACCTATATTATCTTCGAGTTCGGCATCTTCAAGCTGCGTGCGTCCTCCGAAGATCGCCAACAGTTGATCGAAATTGGCATTCTCGAACATGCCCAAGCTGGTCACAGCGGACGAAAGGTAGCTCTCCAGAGAAACGGCAGCGGTCGCGGTATTCGAACCTTCATTCATCGAGAGTTCCGCGTCGCGCAATGCCGAACTCAGACCCCGCAGGGTCACCAACCCGTCAAAATCGGTATTGTTCGATACGAACATCGACAGGGCGGTAGAACCGCCATCGTAGGTTTCGACGTCCACGGCGGCGGTCGCATTCGATCCACCGACGTTGCTTTCCAGGAGGGTGCCCTCCAGCACAGAGCCCTGACGCGCCAACACCGACAATAGCGAACCGAAGCCAACATTGTCGAACATCGCCAGCGAAGACGTCTCGACCACCGACCCCTGCAAGGCCACGGCCGCGGTCACACCATTCCCCGCTTGGTTCGCCTCGATCACGATGTCGCGCAATCGGAGCACCGCCTCACCATCCCCGGCCACCAAGGCGATCCCGCCACCGTCGCGAAAGGTGACGCCCTCTACCGAAAGATCGCCGCCAGTGTAGACCTCAAGTTGATCGCCGCCTTCCACCACGGTGTCCGATGAGCCGTCGACACCGCGCACCGAAATCGGCCCGTCGCAATCCTCGACAACGAATTCTCCGCCGCCCACATAGGTTCCAGGGCAAACATCGATCCGCGTGGCACAGTTTTCGTTGGCTGCTTCAAACGCTGCTTGAAGATCCGCATACTCACCGACGAAATCGCCGTCCGATTCGAAAACGAGGATCTCGCCTTCAGGGCAATCTCCAGGACCTGGATTGAAGGGGTCGGTATCGCCCGTATCCGTGTCCCCGGTATCGCCCGTGTCCGTCTCCCCGGTATCGCCCGTGTCCGTCTCCCCGGTATCGCCCGTGTCCGTCTCCCCGGTATCGCCCGTGTCCGTCTCCCCGGGGTCGGTCTCTCCAGTATCCGTATCCCCCGTCTCGCCGGTATTGCCGGTTTCCCCTGTTTCTGTGTCGACCGGAGTGTCGTCGCCCGCATTGCACCCCGCCAGCGTAATGCCGCCGACAACCAACAAGGAATCAAAGAACTTTGGGGGTGGGGTCAAGCGGCCTCCATGCGGTGTTCAAACCTTCCTTCACCATAGCGCGATGCTTGGCCTTTCTCACCGTGTCGCAAACGGTTGCAAAATCGAACAAGCGCCTGGCGCCGCGCTAAGAAGGCTCTGTCCCTTTCCAGCGGCGCGCGGAGATCAAGTGATCCCCTACTTCGACCCTCCATCGATCCAATTGGGCGGGATCACCGTGCATGCGTACGGCCTGCTCGTGCTGCTCGGCCTGACCACAGGGACTCTACTGGCGCTAGGTGCGGCGTTTTGGCGAAAGCTCCCCCTATGGCCGGTCGCCATGAGCGGAGTTCTTTTCCCGTTTTTTGCGTTGATTGGCGGACACTTCGCGTACGTACTCATGTACCGCCTCGATGAGGCCCTCGATCGGCCTTCACTTTGGCTTGAAGTCTGGGCGGGAATGAGCTCGGTGGGCGTGCTCCCGTTGTGGGGTTTCACCGCCGTGGTGATGATGCTGATCGCTGGATTCCGCAAACTCACCGCACAACTCGACGTGTTCGCTATCGGCTGGGCCGCGGCCTGGACGATCGGACGGTTCGGGTGCTTTCTGGTACACGACCACCCCGGCGTCGCTACCGATTTCTTTCTTGGAGTCCAAGGAATTTGTGAGGCCCAACGCTCTTATTCGTACACGACGAGCGGGGCATGCCATGACTTGGGCTTGTATGAGATGTTGGGGTGCGGAATGCTATTCCTCACTGCTGCAGCATCGTTTGTACTACGCCTTCGACCAGGTCTCTCCGCTGCGGCGGTGCTGATCGGGTACGGCGTGTTGCGGTTGGGTTTGGAGCCCCTGCGCGTCGATTGGGAGCCGCTGCACGTAGTTTCGGCGCTAATGTACCTGCTCGGAGGCGGATTGGTGCTCGCGGCCGCGGTCACGATTCCGAAGCGGTGGCCAGAACAGCCAGCCGCAAAGAGTTAGTTAAAGCCCCAAACGGGAGTTGCCCTGATACCTTACTTCGCCATTCCGCCCTTTCAGTGGGGCGGGATCACGATTCACGTCTTCGGCGTATTGCTCGTTTGTGGCATGCTCATCGGCAGCACCGTGGCGCTGGGCGCGACCTTTTATCGCCGTCTGCCGGTGTGGCCGATCGCGGCCAGCATCGCCTCCTACCCCTTGTTTGCCTTCATCGCCGGGCATTGGGCGTCTGTCCTATTGTACGCTCTCGACGCAGCCATCGCAAATCCCTGGATTTGGCTACAATTTGGTTCCGGCACCAGCTCTCTCATCTCCGGGCCGCTGTGGATGTTGATCTCCATCGTCATGATGATCGTCGGCGGATTCCGTAAACTTCCCGCTCAACTCGACGTCGCGGCCCTCGGTTTGGCGGCGACCGCCACGGTGGGCCGACTCGGGTGCTTCCTTGTCCACGATCACCCCGGTATCGCCACCGATTTTTTCCTCGGGGTGCGGGGAATTTGCGGCGTCGACCAGGCCTCATCCTCCGGCGCTTGCCACGATCTCGGCTTGTACGAAATGCTGGGTTGGGGGACGCTGTTCATCACCGCAGGCACGATGTTTCTGCGGAAGGTACGCCCATCGGTCGCCGCGGCAACCGTGCTGATCGGCTACGGGCTGCTTCGGCTGGCAATCGACCCCCTCGGCGTGCCGCTCGGGCCGTCGTTCAGCCAAGTGATTGTGCCCATCGCGCTCTTTTTGGGAAGCGGGTTGGTGTTGGCAGCGGGATTCGTGATTCCCCAAGTGTGGCCGGACAAGACCATCGAAGGCTGACTCCCCCAGAGATCGCAGTCCCTGCTTTGTTGGACCCGCGCCAGGCGCCGCAGGGGCGCGAAGCGGTCGCGGAGAGCAACGCTCGAAGCGACGGAACCCCCGCAGGAGCCGGCGGCCGAAGCCCACAGGCGAGGCCGAGGCGCCCAAAATCCACAAATCGATGGATCTCCAGGGCCGTTCTGCCGTAAACTCACAATTCTTACAAGCAGGAGCACGCATGTCCCAGTTTCGGTGGTCCACGGTATTCACCGCTGCGTTGATGGCTTCGCTGGTCGGCTGCACCAGCGCCATCCTGGCCCCACCCGGAAACCAAGACACCGAAGATACCGAAACCAACGACACCGGGGACACGGAAGATACGTTGGATACCGAAGATACGGAAGATCCATTCGACACCGAGGACGTCATCGATACCGAAGACACCTGGGACACCATTGATACACTCGACACGGACATTTTCGGCGACACGGATGTGCAAGACACGGATGTGGTCGATACCGGCCTGAACAACCCGAATCCCTACGCCACTTTTGAAGGGCACGAAGAATATGTGTTCGGCGTGAACGATTTCGGCGGCACCGGGGACCGGGACTGTTCGGTCTATTGGGCGACGGAAGGAGTTCCTCACCCTTACACATGCGACAACTGCGCTTTCACCTTCGATGTCACCTACACCTACGAGGCCGGCCTTTCCGAAAACAACCAAACCCAAGACGCCTATTGCCAGGGTCTCCAAGCGTACTATGGGGTAGACATGGCGTATACCCTGGCGTTAAACCTGGACTATAACGGCCTGCCCAACCTCGGAACTGTGGAAGCGGGCGTCTGGTACCCGTGGGCGGTCGCGGTCTTCAACAACGACTCCCTGACCTACTCCACGGTGGACGAATCCGAATACGACAATTACTACGGCGCCTATCCCGAGTGGGAGGCCCAGTTTCTCTCGTACGGATACGAAGGCCAAGCCTCCCTGGGGTTGTAAGTCGGGCGTCTCGGCTTTCAGCCGCCGGCACCTTCGGGGGATCCGTCGCTTCGAGCTCCGCTCTCCGCGACCGCTACGCGCCCCTGCGGCGCCTGACGCGAATAGTAAAGTGCCATTACTACTTACGATTGGCCGGACGCCACGCGATCTCGGCCGCCATCGCCGATGTCCACGCAATGTACAACAGGAACGCCCCGCCGGTCGCGGGCCCCGGAACGGCCAAAACGCCGTCCGGCCACAATGCGCCGAAACTGACGACCAAGCAGACTAGGCCCACAATCACACCCGAAATCCCCGTCCATCGCCCAAATCCACCGACGGTCAACGAAGCGATCGACACCGCCCAAGCGCAGCCGGTCAGCGCCGGAAAAATGGCGGCGAAGCACATCGCACCGAGATCATTAGCGAGCTTAGCGAGCTCCGGCGTGGTCTGCAGCGACGCCACCTGGTAGATGGCGAGATCGACCATCCCTACCGCATGGGCGATCAACCCCGCAAACAGGGACATCAGCCACAGCCAACCCTCGGCCCCCTCCGCCAACCGGATGCGGTACGCCGTGTACGTGTACATGGGGATCGCTGGTATCAACGCCAACATCCCGAGGAAATTGCCGAACATAAACCCCGAGCGGTGGGCCGTGTAAAACTCAAGAACGGCAGCGCCGTCCGCCGCGGTGGTCGGCAGCGGAGGGGCGGTGACGCCGATCGCAATGGAGAGGATCACGAACAGGATCCCCATGGCAGCGACACTCCGACGAACGGGAGCGGATTCGTTCATGTTCAGTTCTCGAAGTCTTCGGGTGGGGCCCCGTCCGCCAACGAACGGGTGCGCTCAGCGTTTTCCTCGTATTGGGTCCGGTATTTTCCGGGCTTTTCCTTTTCGGCGGCGAGGTCCCACTGGCGGGCGGCGTCCAGGTAAAACCGGCGACGGGCGCTCTCGTCGTGCGCATCGGAGGCCTTTTGTTCTGCGGCTTCGGCCTTTGCCGGGTAGGGATTACGACCAAAGCTCATGGGAACTCCTAGGAAGCATGCCGTAACGCCCCGGTCGGCGTTTGGCCGCATCCTTTCGCGTCGTCGTTAGCCATTTCCGCCGCACAAGGCCGTCGGCTTGCCGGACGGCGGCCAGGGTACAGCATACCGATCCCAAGCGCCCCCACTGCCATTCCAAAAATCAATGTACAACTTCCCTTTCAGGCGAAATATGTTGGTGATCGCAAAGCCGTAGTCGGACGTCCCGAGGACGGAAGCACCGGTCGGCGTTTCCACGATCAACCACCACTGCCGATTCCATTCGTCGTCGTCGTAGGGTCCGGGCTCCTCTCCCACGGGGCGGGGCCATTTGTGCTCGACCGCGGTCAGGGTCTCGGGGGCAGCATCGCCCTCCACATCCGCCAACCAACGGCGATGTGGAGTGAAAGTCGTCGTTGGGAAGGCTTTTTTCTGGGAAGCCACCTCGGGAATCCGATCGAATCCTGCGGGAAGGACGGGGCTAACGCACTGAACGGGGGAAATTCGAACGTCGCTGGCGGCCGCACCTTGGAGAAAGAGATCGCAGTAGAAGTTGGTTTCCATGCAGCCGGGCGCCGGCTCCGCAAACGGGCGTTCGACCACTTCAGCCGGCGTGCGCAGCTCACCAAACCGAAGCAAGATCCCCGCGGTGGAGGGAGGCGGCGAACTCTCGGAGTAATGGAGATCGGGGTCCGGCTGCGCGACCGTGATCGACGGCTCGGCGGCCGTACAGAGTGAAACCAAGCTCCAAAGAAACATGAGCGCTCCACGGTTTGGGGGAGGGTACCATGGGGTTGGACGGACCTGATCATCCGGCGGGGGTTTCGATACCGCCCCCCCTCACGGTTCCCTGTCGAACCACCGTTGTCCGACACCCCAAACCCGGCTACGGAACCACCTCATCGGATCCGCATGGCCCGCTTCACTCGCCGTCAACTCCTCCAGACCCTCGCGGCGATCCCGGCGACCTTCGCGGTCGGTGCCGGCGGTCTTTGGTGGCGGTGGTGGGACGCCCCACACGGGGCGGAATTGTTGGTGTTGGCGGACGATGAATTCGAATTCCTCCAATCCATCGCCGAAGCGTGGATGCCCCCCGGAGGAAGGCCGGCGATTTCCGGATCTGAAGCGCGGGTAGGCTCGGTGATCGACGGGATGCTGTCCAAGGCGCCGGACAAAGAACGAAGTCTGTTGAAACTGCTGTTTCAGGCTCTCGACGACGTCACGGTTCTGAGCCACGGCAGCGCGTTCCGGCATTTGGACTTGGAGACCAGGATCACCATCCTCAAAGAATGGCGAGAATCCTCCTTGTTACGGCAGGCAGTCGAGGCGTTACTGATCCTGATCGGCGAAGCGTACGCGACCCACCCGGACGTTCGCGCGGAATGGCGATCGCTCGTCGCGTGCGGACGATGACGATCCGCGATCATAGCTTCGTTTCCGGCGAACTCACCGTGACCACCGATGTGGTGATCATCGGCACCGGACCCGGCGGCGCCGCCGTGGCCCGGGAGCTCGCTCGGCGGGGCCGCGAAGTGTTGATGCTGGAGGAGGGACCCGCCAAAAACCGGTTCTATCCCGAAGTGCAGCGCACCATGCACCACCACTACCAAGAACAGGGAATGATGATCGCCGGTGGATCCGGGTTTATGCCGATCGCCGCCGGGCGCGGGATCGGCGGCGGTTCCTTGGTCAATTCAGCCCTCTGCTTTCGGGCACCCGCACCCGTGCTCGACAACTGGACCGCCGTGCTCGGCGGAGAGGACCGGTTTTCCCGCGCAAACCTCGATCCGATCTACGCGGAAATGGAAGCGCTGCTGGGGGTCGGCGTCTCCTCGGAGGCGATCTCCGGCGAAAACAACCGCATCGTGGCAAGAGGTGCCGCCGCCCTAGGATATCCGGGCGGGCTCGCTCCCAGAAATGCCCCCCAGTGCATCGGTTGTTCGCTCTGCAACAGCGGGTGCCCTTCCGGAGGAAAAGCATCGGTCGACCGCAACTTGATCACCGAAGCGCGGGCAGCCGGGGCGATCGTGCAGGCTGAGATCAAGGTCGACCGGATTTTGGTCGAAGCGGGCGCCGCGGTCGGGGTGGAAGGTTACGCCATCGATCCGGACACCCGCAAAGTGATGGGACGACTGACCGTTCGCGCCAACCATGTGGTGTGTTCGGCGGGAGCAGTAGGCACCCCTCGGTTGTTCGCCGTTTCCGGAATCGCCGAAACGTTAGGACCCGCCGTAGGCAAAGGGCTCCACGTTCACCCCGGCGGCGCCGTGCTCGGACTGTGCGATCACGAGGTGGCCATGTGGAAGGGGGCCACCCAAGGTGCCTATTTCGAGATCCCCGGCGAGCCAGGGTTGCTCCCACATACTTTCAATGCGCCCCCCGGCGCCGTGCTGGTGATGCTCGGGGAGACTGGCCGTGAAGCAAAGGCCAGCTTTGAATGGTTGTCCCGCTTGTGCGGAGCTCTGGTGATGGTGTCCGATCACGGCGAAGGGACCGTCGGCGCCACCGCCGATGGCCGCGCAGACATCCGGTACGACTTCGATCTTCACGATGTGGAGCGGATCAAACTCGGCATGGTCGAGACCGCGCGGGTGCTGATGGCCGGTGGCGCAAAAAAAGTAAAGCCGCTTGTCCATGGAGGAAGCTGGTTCGACGATATCGAGGCGTTCAAAAAAGCGCTCGACCCCAAGGGATTGGATGCCTTTACCTTGTACGCATCGCACCCGATGGCCACCTGTCGCATGGGGCTCGACCCCGCCACCTCGGTGATCGATGTGAACGGCGCCGCGCACAAAGTAAAGCGGTTGACGATCGCCGATGCGTCGGTGTTTCCGACAAGCCTGGGGGTCAATCCGCAGCTCACCACGATGACGGTAGCGACACGGATAGCGCGCGGGATCCGCTAGCAGGCTGCTGCAAACAGGCCGAACGGAGGCGCGGCTCGCCGCGACGACGCCGAGGCCGGTCGCCCGTCGGCGAGGAGTGCAGGCCGCGTAGCGAGCGACGTTCGGCGACCAAGGCCGAGGAAAGGCGTACCGAGCGTACGCTGACGCAGGCCGACCGAGCCGTACGCCGCGCAGTAGCGGACCGCGCTCCACAGCCCCGGGCGAGTTTTGCAGCAGCCTGCTCGCATCACCTACTGAGGAGGCGCCTCGAGGGTTCCCGAGAAGGTCGCCCCGGAGATCGCCGTGGTACAACCGTCACCGACCGGAGTTGTTTCGCCGCTGACGCTGTCGATCGTCACATGCTGAAGCGTCACATCCGTCAGCGCCCAAGTCAGTGTTTCACCGACTTGATCCCCCGCCTCCGTAACGGTGAGCGTGCCCCCGGTGGCCATGTAGTCGTCTTCATACCCGGACCCGTCCGAATTGGTGGAGATGATGACACACACCCCACACGTGGCAAAATCGAGTTCGTCACCGGTAATTTGATAGGTGCCCGGCAGCACGCCCGTTCCAGTAAACGCCCCATAGTCCGCGTACAACGCTACAGTGAGGACATCGGCCGGCGCTGCTTCCTCCAACAACGCTTGCGCCTGTAGAACGTCATCTATGGCTCCGTCCATGCCGACTTCGATCGTGGCGCCACCCGGGGGTGCCCCCACATTACCAAAGTTGTCGGTTGAAACGGAGCAAGTAACCGCAACATCGGTATCGTCGGTGTCCACCGCGTCCGTGTCGTCGACATCGGTGTCCACCACATCCGTATCCACCACATCCGTGTCTTCGGTGTCCACCGGGTCTGAGGTGTCGTCCGCCTTGCCGAAACACCCTAACAAAGCCATCAACCACAACATGTCGCCTCCCCTTACGCACCGTTCGCCGTGCCGGTTCCATCCTACGACGCCCCGTCCGCCAATGGATCCACTTCGTTAAGTAGTGTTAATTGCCAGCCCCCAAATACCACAACCAACATGTGCGCAGGTATAGGGTGCCCGCCTCTTGGCAAAGGATGTGGTCATGCGGGTTTCCGTCTTTGTGGGTCTGTGCCTGTCCGGTTGTGTCTCTTCAAACCCGATCGAAGCCGTGGACCTCTCGTCACCGGAAAGGGTCCTGTTTGACCGAACCCGAACCGTCAAAATCGAGACTACCAGCCCTTATATAACGTATGCCCTGGCAAATGTGGGGGACATCAATGGCGACGGAGACGACGAGTTCGCCTTCAACCTACAGGGCACCATCACGGTGTACGAGGATCGCGGGAGCGGACCGGTGGTGATGACCACCCGATCCGGGTTCCGGCAAGGCTCCGCCGTGGCCGGGGTCGACCTTCATGGAGACGGATACTCGGATTTGATCATTTCCAGACCGTATGCGGATCATGGAAGCCTCGTTTGGTACCGCGGCGGGGCATCAGGCCTCGCTACGACCAGCCACTCTGTGACCGGGAGCGCCGACGACTACTTCGGTTCCGTGCTCGCCGCTGCGGGCGACACCAACCGCGACGGCTACGAAGATCTGGTGGTGGGATCGGGCGGCGGAGGGGCCTATCTGTACTACGGCTCGGCCTCAGGACTACGCTCCTCGTGGTACTCCATCCTCTCCACCACGGGGGGCCGCTATGTGGCCGGGGTCGGGGATCCCGATGGGAACCTCTCACAGAATGTAGCGGTGGATACCGACGGATACGGTCGCGTGTACACAGGTGCTGCCGTGCTCAATACCTACGGGTATGGCGACAAAGACATCGACTACCGCCTCAGCGGTGGCGGGGACATCAACGGCGACGGCCTCGACGACGTGGTTGTCGCCTCCGCCAACACCAGTGGCGGAGGTCTCGGCGGAGGGTCGGGCAGCACGCTAGACCTGTTCGCAGGCTCGTCCGCGGGGGCAGCGACACGACTCAACCATGTGACCGGCGCCCCGTTGGCCGTAGCCGGTTTGTATCGGCCCGTGATCGTCCCGGACATGAATGGCGACGGCTTTGATGAGGTGGCGGTCGGGCACCCCAACTACGATCTGAACCAAGGCGCCGTGTACCTCATCCCCGGTGGTGCTGAAGGGTTCGATCTCGAAGAGCTGGAGACAGAATATGGCTTAGATGGTTCGCAAATTAGCGTTCAGTTCGGCGCAGACCTCATCGCGGGCGACTTCGACGGCGACGGTGCGGGGGACTTTGTGGTCGGCGCCCCGGGGGCCAAGTACCTCACCATCTACTATGGGAGCACGCCCGCCCCGATCCCCGAACCGCCAAACGTGCTGATCCAGGAAATATTCCCGAATCCGGACGGCACCGACAGCGGGCAGGAGTGGATCGAACTCTACAACGCCGGCTCTCAAAGCGTGAATCTCGGCGCGTACCGAATTCAAGCGGGAACGTCCAGCTACGGGCTGAAGTGCTGCTTAGACCCACCGCCTGCACCCCGGCGCCCCCGCGCCGCGCCTGAACGACATGAGTGAGCTCGTGGGCAACGGTTTTTTCGCTTGGAGCGCTCGCAAAAGCGAGCTCTTCCCCACGCGCCGCCGCGTTCGCGCCCATGGCGCCCATTTCCCGCGATGCGCCGATGTGCGCTCGAACCCCAGAGAAGTCTTCTCCAAAGGCCTTTTCCATCTCGGCGCGGAACGGAAGGGCCGCACTCGATCCTTCGGTGGCGCGGTCGAACAGCGTGTCCGCCTCCGCCGAATTCGGCCCCGCCTCCGAGAGACGTTCCCTCATTTCGCTGTTTGCGGGCCCTCCGCCGGTCAGAGATTCCCGGTGGACACGCCCCGTAGACGGGCTGCCCGAGCCGGTCGGTGCCGGAGCCGCCATTCGATGGATCCTGGCCATGTAACGAACCCTTTCATGTGAGGAGAGAACACACCCTACCAAATCCGCAAACAAAATCCACCACTTTTGGCCTTATCGCTCGTCGGCACCCCGATCGAACAGGCCGTCCGAGCGCGACTCGCGGTCGATGTCATACGATACGCCCGGAGTCACCAACGTGGCGTTCATTGCTAGACTTCCGTCGTTCAGGTGGCCATCCTCCGCCAGCAGGGGATCTTCAAACGACGAGTCCGCATCCACACCGTTCGCCTGCCAGGCCGCCAGATCCCCGTCTTGCACCAGCGAATCCGGGCGCGCATCGGTGAATGCGCAGGAACCCCCTCCCGCATAGTACAGATTGTGGTGGATCGTCGCCGGACCTGAGAGGCCGGAAAGCACTCCCAATTGGTCATCTTCGTCGTACCGGATCGAAATGCACACCGGTTCGTCGATCCCCGTCTGGTCCACCACATTGCCGACCACAGTGGGGCGCACATTCGGCGGCCGGCCGGCCTCCGGATCATAATCCTGGGTGGCCACTCCGAAGTAAATTGCAGCTTGCCCCAAGGAAGCGGCCCCGCGTACCGTATTGTGAAGAACGTAGGCGTCCCGGCTTGCATACAATGCAATGCCCGCATAGCCGGTATCGGACACTATGCAATTTCGAATCACCCCACCGATATTCTCATAATATCCAGGGTTAACCTCTGTATCAAAAAACTCGGGGCTGGTGTCAAATCCCAGAGCGAGGCCGAGTGCGCCGCAACGTTCTGCGACCGTCCGCTCGATGATCGAATCGATCGAACCTCCTTTGATGTAGGCGCACGTGGTTGCGGTGTCATGAATGTACGAATCGGCAATGCGCAGGCGATCCGAATTCACCGCGTCCACCCCCTCCGCATTCATATCGTCCAGCGACGTTCCTTCCTCATACCCGATGCCGGAGTCGTAGATCTCGGTGCGCTGAATGGTGATGTCGTCGCATCCCGCCGGGATCTTCACGACATCGCGCCCGCTGCCGTGGAGGACGCAATCCTCGATCAACACATGGTTCGCCGCAAGATTGTCCTGGGGGGTGTCATCCCAATCCCACTGCGAACCCAGAAACACAGAGTAAAAACCTCCAGAAATCTCCAGACCGCGCAGGGTGACGCCGGTGGTCTCCGCATCGATGTGAACGCACAACGGCGGATCATCGGCATCCGTAGAGACCTCACAAGTGATGTGCGCGGACTCTCCCGGCGCCGATTGCAGGGTAATGTGGTTGTCCCGGATGCGGACTTGTTCGTTATACGTTCCTTGGTGCAACAGAATCACGTCGCCCGAGTCTGCGTTATCCAATGCATGTTGCACAGTTGCATAGGGATTCTGTTCGGAGCCATCGCCGCCGTCGCTGCCGTTCGTCGCCACATGAATGCCTTGAGTCTCCACCGTAGCCGGCGCTGACAAAACTTCAGGGGGAACCGTCATATCGACGACGTCCGTATCCGAGTCATCGACACTCGTATCGGTTTCGTTCACTTCGGTATCCACGCCATCGGAATCGGTCGGATCGTCCGCCGCATTGGCTGTACAGCCGAACCCACTCAAACTACAGAAGATCAACCCGATCCGGGTTGCGGTACCAAGAGAGAAAAACATAGATACACCCCTAGTATAAGCAACCGTTCGAGCAAATCACTCCGCAGGCGGAGCCAGCAAACGATCGGACGTCAAAATCCCTTCCACCAACGGGCGCGGTCCGCCCTCCGCCAGGTTCGTCAGCACCGTTCGCTCGGCTTCGGTCAGATCGCCCTCCCACGAAAGGCCGGTCAGCGACGTCCATGCGGTATTCGCCATGCAGGCATCGAAACCGGGGCCCCGCTCCACATAAGCTTCGACCAAAGCGGCTGGTCCTTCCGCGTCTTCCCCGAATACGTGCCCCACCTGGGAAGGGAAAATGTCGTAGTAGTAGTGAGACCGGGCGTCGCGATCGTAGCCGAAGAGCATCGATGCCTGGTTGTCCATTCCGTAGTGACAGACGGCACACTCCGGGATCGAGCCGTGGTCGACGTCCGCCTGCGTCAGGTCCGGGTTTCGAAACTCCTCATAGTCGTCCACATTCAACGTGTAGTCGACATCATGACAGAGTAAGGCCAAGCTCAGGATCCGCGCCCGCCCACGGAAAGTATTGTAGGTGTCCAAGAATCCGGGCGACGTCACCACGCCCGCGCGTTCTGCGCCCGCGGGCCAAGGCGCTACCGCCGCCCCGTCCACCGGGATCGCCCATAGATCCTGGATCACCTCATCGGGATCGACCTCCCCGGTCATCAAACCACCCTGCATCTGGATGTAGTACAGATAGAGGTCGCGACCGCCATAAAAGAAGTCGCCTCCAAAGTAATCAAACCAAGAGAGGTTGTTTTCGTAGACGTACATGCCACGCTCGATCGGCTCCTGGTTGAAGTCTTCCTCCAATTCGCGGTTGCGGCCCGCATTGGGAATGCACTCCCCATCCACGGACCCGCGAACTTCGCAGGGCATGCACAACAATTGGTAGGGTCCGCAGCCGCAGTGCTCATCCAAGCCCTGGGAATACCCGCTGTCGCAGGAAATCAGAGGGTCTTCCGGATTGTCGGGCTGGTAGGTGAACGCATCCGACGCAGATTCGGGGCAGATCAAGATCGTCTCCCCCTCCTCCAACCACCAGGCGGGCTGGGCCAGCGCTTCCTCTTGGGTACATGTAGGTTTTGGGGGCACGCCAATGTAGTCGGTGCCGGCCAAGCTGTAGGTTCCCTCCTCGCCCAAGACCAGCTCAAACCCTGAGAACGGGGTGTAGCCAACATACACGCCGAAGAAGTCGGCAAAATAGCGTCTCATCCGGACGTCGTGCTCGGGGGTCTCCCGCCACTCCGCGACAAACTCCGGAATCGTCTTCCCGCCTTCCAGAAACTCCAGGGTCTCCTCGTAGCTCGGGGGACGGTCGCGAACCGCGAGC
>SYKL01000304.1 GCA_005797785.1 Pseudomonadota bacterium
ATGAGGATCTAGGTGTACTGGCTGGTTTTTGGCTGGGCTCCATCTCCGGGCTCGCTCTCGGACAGGCTATGGCCCTTGCACGCCTTCGGCCAACGCTAGTTCTCGGCGGCGGAGCAATATTCTACGGTGCTCTCTGGGCCTTTGTGTTCAGCTACTTTGTTGGTCAAGAAGCGACCGGGCTGAAGTCCGACGTATTCGCAATGGCGATGATTTTTTGGGTTTTCATCGCTCCTTTTTACTTCCCATGCGGCTTTTGGAGCCTCTCCGCACACACCGGAATGCTGGCAACCTTCGCACCCATCCTAGGTTTCACCGCGGCGATCCTCATCGTCTCCGACGCTCGGGGGGACGACAGCGCATGGTTTGCAGGCGACAAATGGGCCATTTGGTCCGCCCTCACGCTTCCAATGCTCGCCCTGGCGGTGATGCTGGTGTTGGTCTACCTCGCCACCAGAGAAATCCATCGTTTGCACCGCTGGAAAACCTCTGATCGCAGTCCTGAAATGTCAGACACCGTCTCTGCCATCGCACCCGGAAGGCCGAATCCCGGTTGCACGGGCATTCTTGCGCTACTGTTGCTGGGAACCTTTCTGACCGCGTCCACCGCCCTGATCGCTCCTTACCTCTGGCGCTCAGAAGCCGCGGAAGACGGCGATAATCCATCCACCGAACCCACCACCGAACCCTCCACCGCGAACGAGCCGGTGCCGACCCCATCATCCGGCGCCGGACAGCCGAGCCCGGGAGAACAACTCGAAGAAGCCGCACAACAAGGAATTCAGTCGCTTCTATTCTTGTTGCTGATGCTGCTGTTGGCCATCCTTGGGATCGCCGTTTTTGGTCCCCCCTTGCGGCGAACGCTGTTGCTCGCCTTCCTCCGCCGGCCGTTTTGGCCTGTTCCCCCCACGCGACGCGCACTCCAGCACTGGCGCCTCGTCGAAATCGCCCTAGGTGACATCGGTATCCCTCGAGAACCCGCTGATTCGGCCGTAACGCTCGTGGAAAGAGCGACTCAAAAGGTAGATTTTCTAGACACCGAGCCTCTGCTGCACTGCGCCGCGATCGCCGACCGCGTTCGCTTTGGCCTCGGCCTCCAACCTGACGATGTCATGATGGCCCGCCGTACCGCAGAGATGACCTACCAGACGGTGTGGGACGAACTCTCCGAGTGGGCTAAACTGCGGGCGATGTACCGAATTTTGTAGCCAACCGGCCACTAATGCGCGCTACGCTCAAAATACCGGAGGTGCCGTGTTCGAATTGGAAGTTCTGCGAGAGGAAGACGTCGTTCTTTCGCGCCGTATGGACAGCGGTCCGCTGCACATCGGGCGTGGCGCCACCAACACTCTGGCGTTCTCCGATCCCCAGCTCTCCACTCGCCACGCCACCATTTGGCTGGAAGACGGCCGGTTGCGTGTGGAGGATCTCGGAAGTCGAAACGGAACTTTCGTCAACAACGCCCAAATCACCTCCGCATGCGAGCTTCACCATGGCGATCGGGTCCGGCTTGGCCCAAACCTGCAGCTCCGCGTGCGTGCGTTAGAATCCTCCGTAGTCTCGGCGTTTTACCTAGAGGATTTAACCTCGGGCCTGCGCCAACCCATTCTCACTGACCGCTTTCGTATTGGTTCGGGCGTGGACGCCGATTTCCGACTGCCCACCGGAACTGCCCATGCGGCCACTCTGCTGATCGAGCGGGACCTGGAAATTTCGCTCGGTACGGACGACGCAGAGCGACAACTTATGCCAGAAGAACCTTTTGAAATCGAAGGACGGATGTTTGTAGTGCGGCATGGAGGGCCCCCCGGAAAAACCGAGGGCGTAGGCACCACCCGCTACACCTATCGGCTGACCGCAAATCTCTCTGGGCAAACAGGCCCAGAAGCCTGGTTTGAGGCCCCTGGACGTAAACGAGCCTACTGCGTCAACATCGAGAACCGAGCAACGCTTTTGTACGTGCTCGCTCGACAATGGCGGGACGACCGGAAGCTTGGAGTACCGGACGCCCAAGTGGGCTGGTGCACCGACGACGATCTCGTCACCGGAATTTGGGGGCGCGAAGGGCAAAAAATGGATCCCAACAATCTGCATGTTCTGGTGTGCCGCCTGCGAAAAGAACTCGCCGATGCCGGTTTCGATCCCTGGTTTCTCGAAAAAAAGAAACGCCACCTGCGGCTCCGGCTCGAAGAGGTCCGAGTGGACGCACGTTTTGAGCCTACGACTTAATAATGCCGCGCACTTCCTTCCTGATACCGGTAAAGAACGGCGAGAAGACCATCGAGGTCGCCATTCGGTCGGCCATGGCACAGACCGATCGCGACATCGAGATAGTGGTCATTAACGACGGAAGCACAGATAAAACTTCTCTAATCGTCCGAGCCCTATCGCAAGAAGATGGACGCGTCCGTCTGTATGACCGACCGTGGGGCGGCATCGTTTCGGCGATGAACTTCGGTCTCACCATGTGTGACGGCAAGTTTATCGCTAGATTAGACGCCGATGATCAGGCGTTGCCGCGGCGACTGGAACGCCAGCTTCCGCTTTTGGAAGCGGATCCGACCTTGGGCGTCGTGGACGCGGAAGTCGAAATGTTCCGCGAAGATGGCCCAGTTCCGGCAGGGATGAGCCATTATGCTACATGGGTCAATTCGCTACATGATCCCGCGGATTTCGACCGGGAGCTCCTCATCGACAGCCCCATCATCCACCCGGCGGCAACCTATCGTCGCGATGTCGTTCAAAACATCGGGGGATACCGCGATCTGGAGCATCCAGAGGACTATGATCTCTGGCTCAGGCTTCACGCTGCCGGTTATCGATTCCGCAAGGTTCCGGAAGTCCTGCATCGAATGCGGGACCGGCCGGAACGACTGACCCGCACCGATCCGCGATACTCCCAAGAAGCGATGCGCAGCGCGCGCCAAATGTGGCTATCCAATACTATTCTCTCCAGCCCCAAGCGGGTCATCGTGTGGGGAGCCGGCAAAGAAGGGAAGCACTGGATCCGTTGGTTATCCGCTTGTGGCCATCACATTCCAGCCGTGGTGGACGTCGCCGAACGCCGCATCGGCGGGACGCGCGCTGGCTCACCGGTGATCAAACCCGAAGATCTCCCATCGGTTACGGCCGATCTGTGCCTAGTTGCGGTCGGCGCCCGAGGCGCAAGGTCAGAAATTCGCGCTGACCTGGCCCGTTTGCGGCCGGACTGGCGGGAGGGAGAGCAGTGGTGGGCGCTCCGCTGAACCCGGCGACACCCGCCGATCCTTGCCGGCAACAAACACCGTGCTACATCCTCAACCTTCCCCCGGGGGATTCATCCGTGCCGTTTTCGTTGCCGCGCCGCTTGTTGCTCGTCCCCGGGTGTCTCGCCCTTCTGTTCGCTCCGGCCCTGGCCTTCGCCGCGGAAGTCCAGTTTGAAGGATACTATCGGGCACGCATGCGCGCCTACGATACCCTCTCCCTCAACCGAGAGCTTGCGACCAACGAAGACCTGTCGCTGTACGTACAACACCGCCTGTGGCTGAAGCCCAAGTTCATCGTCAACGACAAAGTGGCCTGATATACCGAGTTTCGTGGATTAGACGGCGTAGTCTGGGGCGACCGCGCCGCCGCCGAAACGGATGTGGTGACCGGTGACCAAGTTCCGGTCGAGTTCACCGACAGTCTGGAGGCTCCATCCTCCAGTACTGAAGCCCGCTCTCCTTTGCTAGACTTCACGCTTTCGAGAGCATGGGCGGAGATCGACACCCGCTACGGTCAGTTCGCCTTCGGTCGTATGCCGCTGCATTGGGGCGCTGGAATTTGGCAAAATGACGGGCTCTCCTGGAACGGCGACTACGGAGACTCGGCGGATCGCATCCGTTGGAACAACCAGTTCGACGTCGTTTTTGTTGAACTCGCCGTCGACGCTAATGTGGAAGGCCTGATCAACGCAGAAGACGACACCACCTCGTTCAACGCTTCCGCCGCCTACAAATCGGAGACCTTGACCTTTGGCGTCAACGGGCAACTCCGACGCACGCCCAACCGAAAACTCAACCTGGGTACGGTAGACGCGGCCTTCGACGCCGAAATTGGCCCCCTCGATCTCACCGCCGAAGTGACCGGACAATTTGGAAATGGCGTCCTCGAAGAGGGAGGCGCTTCAAATTCCATTCTCGCCGTCGGCGCCGTCTTGGACGCCGGACTCACCACTCGCGTGATCAATGTTGGCCTGGAAGCTGGCCTCGCAACCGGCGACGGCGATGACACCGACGATCGCATTCGCACCTTCAGTTTCGACCGCGACTACAATGTCGGCTTGATCCTGTTCGAACAGCCGATGCCGACGCTGGCCGCAGCCGTCGCCAACGAAAACAACGGCGGGCGAAGCACCGAAGTCGCGTTGTCGGGTTCTTCGCTCTCCAACGCTCTGTTCATTCGTCCGAGGATCAGCCGGACGATCATCGAAGGATTGGATGTCGAAGCCTCGGTTTTGGCTGCCCGAGTTGCCAAAATGCCTGAGCGTTTCCAGGCCCGCCGCAGTTACGGCGTTGAATTCAATGCCAAAGTTCAGTACCGCCCCTTTGAACACGTCGAACTTGCAGGTACCTTCGGCGTGATGGTTCCGGGTTCGTATTACTCCGAGTACAGCGACGATACTTACTCCGGTTTCAACGACACCGTGTTTGCGGGCCAGATCATGGGCCAAGTGAGTTTCTGATGTTCGGCGTACATACTGCACTCGTCACTCCGTTCACTTCCGACGACCGGCTGGACACCGCCGCCTACGAAAAGTTGGCGGTGCGGCAGTTGGAAGCCGGCATTCACGGGCTGGTTCCCTGCGGAACCACCGGCGAAGCCCCAACACTCGAAGATGCCGAGTGGAAAACGCTGGTTGCCATTGCGGTTTCTGTAGCTGCCGGAAAGGTCCCCGTGACCGCCGGAGTGGGCACCAATGCCACCCGCAGCACCGTCGCCAAATGCGAACAAGCGCTAAAGCTTGGCGCCAATGCCGGTTTGTTGGTATTTCCGTATTACAATAAGCCCAACGCCCATGGCATGATCGCCCACGTAAAAGCGGCGGCGGACGTAGGTCTTCCGTTGGTCCTGTACCACGTGCCCGGTCGCACGGCGCACCGCCTCAGTCACGAGCTGTTGGCCGAATTAGCCTCGATGAAAGGCGTTATCGCCATCAAAGAGGCCACCGGCGACATTCGTTACGGCGCCGATGTGATGCGCCTCACCACCACTCCAGTCCTTTCCGGCGACGACTTCTCATTCCTCGGTTTGATGGCTCATGGCGGTACCGGGGTGATTTCCGTCGTTTCCAACGTGGATCCACGCGGCACCGTGGCCGTGTACGAGCACTTCGCCGCAGGACGCACCAAAGAAGCCCAGCAGGCCATGCGCCGCATTTGGGATTTGTGCGGCTTCCTGTTCACCGACACCAACCCGGTTCCCGCCAAGGCAGCGCTGGCGGCGCTCGGATATTGCCGCCCCGAACCTCGTCTCCCTCTGGGCACCTTCAAAGGTCCCGCTCCCACCGGGCTATTGACCGAGCTCGGGCTGCTGTGACCAGAATCGCCGTTCTAGGGGCGTCCGGTCGCATGGGTCGACTGGTGATCGCGGAAGTCTTGAGCCAAGCGTCTCTGCAGTTGGTTTCCGCCGTAAGCGGTCCTGCGTCGCCTGCATTGGGTGTGGACGCAGGCGTGCTCACCGGCCTCCCACCCAGCGGCGTGGCAATAACTACAGCTTCAAAGCAAGCTTTCTCGAATGCAGACGTGGTGATCGATTTTTCACTGCCGGAAGCACTGGAAAATGCACTTCCCCTGTTGGCCGGACTTCCTTTGGTCAGCGGAACGACCGGCTTGTCCTCATCCCAATGGGCGCAGCTCGAACAACACGTTCAAACCGCGCCACAATTGCACGCCACCAATTTCTCCACCGGGGTCAATCTCCTCCTCCATTTGGTCGCTGAAGCCGCACGCGCGATGCCGGGTCTCGACGTCGAGATTGTCGAAAGTCATCATCGCCTCAAACAGGACGCCCCTTCAGGTACGGCTTTGAGCCTAGCAGAATCCGTGGCTCATGCCCGCGGCCTCGACCTACAATCGGTGATCCGGCATGGACGTGAAGGGCGAACCGGGGTGCGAACCGCCGCAGAAATTGGCATGCACGCGGTGCGCGGCGGCGATGTGGTGGGCGAGCACACGGTTTGGTTGTTGGGCAATGGTGAACGCCTCTCGCTCGCTCATGCAGCCAGTTCCCGAGCCACCTTTGCGTCCGGAGCAGTCCGCGCCGCCCAATGGCTGGTCGGCCGCAATCCAGGGAGATATTCGATGCGCCAAGTACTCGGCCTGGATCGCACGCAGGAGCCCCAATGAACCGCATCGCTTGGATCCTCGGAATTGCGTTGGCGGCCTCCAGTTGCCGCAACAGCTGCCAAGATCTCTGTTACGACATGGCCGACTTCTTAGAGAAAGAGTGCGGGATCACCGTCAACGACGCCGACATTCAGACTTGCGTCGACGAGCAAGCCGGGGTGGACGCCACCGATCGCGCCGCCTGCCGGCAGTTTGATGGTGCGAAGCAGATTGAAGAAGAATGGGGATGCGAGGAGCTGGAAGGATATTTCGCGGCATCCGAGTAATGTCCTGCGCGATGACGCGTTAGCTGATTGACGCAAGCGCGATTTCAGCGTATCGTGCCCATGAACTGGAGAACCCCGTGACGGGTTTCACCCCTGAGGCATTCGGAAAATACTTTCTCGTCGATAAGATCGCGACCGGTGGTATGGCCGAGATCTTCAAGGCGAAGACGTATTCCCATGGGGGATTCGAGCAGCTGCTCGTCATCAAGCGGATCCTTTCGCATTTAGGTGAAAACGAAGAGTTCGTCGAAATGTTTATCGACGAAGCCAAGGTTTCGGTCGCTCTCCAGCACGCCAACATCATCCGAATCTACGACTTCGGAAAGATCAGTACGAACTACTTTATCGCGATGGAGTGGGTCGACGGCAAAGACGCCCGAAACGTTCTAAAGAAAGTCACCAACAAACGCCAGTTTCTCCCTGTAGAGTTCGCCGCATACATCGCCCACGAGTCCTGCAAAGGGCTCGACTACGCGCATCGAAAGACCAGCATGGACGGTCGACCTTACGGCATCGTCCATCGAGATGTCTCGCCGAGCAATGTGCTCGTATCCTACGAGGGCGACATCAAGATCGCCGATTTCGGCATCGCCAAAGCCCAGTCGAATACGGGCAACACCAAAGACGGCGTTTTGAAGGGAAAATTTGAATACATGAGTCCGGAACAGGCCAATGGCCTGGCGATCGACCACCGCTCGGACATTTTCTCCTTAGGAATTATCCTCCACGAAATGTTGGCATGCCGACGCCTATTTAAGGCTGAGAGCGACGCCGCCACGCTCGCACGCATCCGCCAAGCTGAGGTGTTTCCGCCATCGCAATTCAACGCGCGGGTGCCGAAGGCCCTCGATCGCATCGTTCTCAAGGCGCTCGCGCGGGATCGAGACGAGCGGTATCAAAGTGCTAAGGAAATGCAGGAAGACTTGGCACAAGTCCTATTTCCCGCCACTCCCGACACCGTTCGACGCGAACTTGCGGCCTTCATGTCGGAACACTTCGCCGCTGAAATCGCAGAAGAACGCCGCCGGTTAGACGAAGGAAGCCTTGTCGCCGAGCAATTGAGCAAACAAGCCGTTCCATCTCCGGAATCGTGGGCCAGCCAAACGAACCCGAGCGTCACGCGCACCGGAATGCACATGGAACCCACCACTCTGGTTCCCTGGATGCTGTCTGGCGGTTTGTTGTTGCTCCTAGGAGTCGGGGTCGTGGGAGCGGTCGGCCTTGGAACCTGGTGGTACCTCCAACCCCCGCCGCCGCCACCTCTCGACGAGCACATTGCCGTTATCGAACCTGTCGTTCCGCCCGCGCCCGTGACCGGAAGCCTGGACATCCTGCTCGCCCCTGGCGGAAGCATCGAGCTCGACGGCACCGCCATCGGAAAGGACCAGATCGTCCTCGAAGGCGTCAAACCGGGCGACCACACAGTGAAGATCTCTCTCGAGGGTTACGAAACCCTCGAGGAGTCCATCCACATCGATGCTGGGCAGATTGTCCGCTTGCGAAAAACGTTAACGCCCATACCCGTTGTCGCACCGATCCACACCGACAACCCCACTCCCCGCCCCCCACCGGTGGCCACCGCGCCCGGCAAGGTCCAGGTGGTTGTCGTTGGCGGAGGTTGGGCGCACATTTTCGTGGACGGGAAACCCCACACGCGGTCCGCACCCGCCACCATCGAGTTGCCCGCGGGCAAACACACGATCCGCTTGGAAAACGCCGAACTCGGCATCGACGAACAGCAGGAAGTGGACGTGATCAGCGGGGCTTCGGTCCGCGTTTCGGTCCGACCTCAGTAAGCGCTCGTCTTATTGCAGCGGGCCAATGTTGATCGTTCCGCGATCACCTGCGCCCGCCGTGGCCACGCCAATTCCCACGCCGGTCCCAATGGCAGCGGCTCCGGCGGCGCCAATCAC
>SYKL01000305.1 GCA_005797785.1 Pseudomonadota bacterium
AGATGAAGATGGCTTCGATGCTGATTTTGCCGGCGGTGACGACTGTGACGACCTCGAGGGCCTCGTTCATCCCGGCGCCAATGAGGTTGTGAACGGAATCGATGACGACTGCGACGGCGAGATCGATTTTCCAGACACCGGTGACACCGACGACACGGCGGACACCGGAGACACCGACGACACGGCGGACACCGGAGACACCGACGACACGGCGGACACCGGAGACACAGCGGACACCGGAGACACCGGAGACACCGGAGACACCGGAGACACCGGAGACACCGGAGACACGGCTGATACCGGAGACACAGCGGACACCGGAGACACCGGAGACACCGGAGACACCGGAGACACTCTGCAGAACTCCCACGGGTCATGCGGATGCGTATCAGAGACTGCCGGGTCGACGTCGATATTGCCCTGGGCGGCCATGATTTTGCTCGGAAGGTGGCGACGCCGCCACCGGCACCACAAGTGAGATCAGCCCAGCGCGCGAATCGGCCTGGGATGAATCAGAGGGCGGAGAACGACGGAAGTCAGCGGGCCTCGATGTGAATCCAGCGTCGAACCGCAAAAAGAAGCGCATGATCGAAGGACCGCGTGCTAGTGTGCTTTTCGGAGGAGCCCATGCGTTCATTGTGGTTAGGTGTGATGTTGCTGACGTTGGCCGCCTGTGATGGTGGTACAGGAGGCGGTGAGGACACCGATGTTGTCGATACCGATGTCGCGGATACCGACGTCGCAGATACCGACGGTGTTGGCGACACGGATTTCATCGATACCGGCGATACAAATACACAATCCGACGAGGAAGTGGAGTTCTTGACCGGGCTCTTCGGGATCGTCTGCGACATCGTTGTCGAAGGCGAATGCGAAGGCGCCCCGGACGATTTCGGCTCCGTCGACGAGTGCATGGATTCGATGGAGACGGCACTCGAATTCCTGGATTGCGGTCCGGACTTTGACTCAACGCACCAGCAGGAGTGTTTCGACGCCGTTACGGCCATGGGTTGCGATTTGATTGATAGCGAGGGGCCGCCCGAGGTATGTTTCGAGGTCTGCCCCGGGTTAGCCGGATAAGACGTTACCAGGGTGTTTGGGCATTGGGCGATCCGGCGACGACGTTCAACGGACGTCCTCCTCCCCGGTTTCCTGGGCGTTTTGCTGGCCGAAAGCTAAAGCGAGCTCGTATGAATGCGCCATTGGCCGTCCTCGCTACGGAACAGGATCGGCGCCGGATTGTCCCGCCGCGTGGATCGCAAGAACACCTTGACGTCGTCCGGTCCAGAGGAACGAGGCGCCAAATCCCGCCGGGTGATTTCGACCGTAAACGGGGCGGACGACATCACGTAGCCGTCGGCACGCTGGCGAAACACCTTCCACTGGTAGTTGCGCAGATGGGTCAAAGAGATTTCGGTGTTTCGGTTGTCGAGGACGTTAAGGGCGGCGTAGCACTGAAACGCGGCTTCTTCATCGGCGATGTCGAGAGCGCAGCGCAGTGCTTCCCGAAGGGTCGCTTCGGGGGTATCCGCGTCGAACTGGTGGATCCGCCCGATGACGGGCGCCGATGGGGTAGGCGTTGGAGGCGCAGCGGCGGCATCGATGGACAACGCCAGGAACCCCGCCGCAACAAGGGAGAACATCGTTTTGTGGATCATTGTGGGATCACCAACACTTGCCCGACCGCGATTTTGTTGGGATCGGACAACACACCCCGGTTGGCCTCAAAAATGCGCATGTAGTGTTTGGGGTCGCCATAGTGTTGTTTGGCGATCGTTCCTAGGGTTTCGCCCGCTTTGACCGTGTGGGAGCCCCCTCCGGCAGTGGGAATGCGCAGCACTTGGCCGGGGTAGATCTTGTCGGGATGGGTCAACATCGGCCGGTTGGCTTCAAAGATCTCCGGATATCGCTGAGCGTTTCCGAGGAGTTTGCGGGCGATCTCGCCGAGGGTGTCCCCCTTTGCGACCGTATGGAACACCGCTGCGGGCTCCGGTTTGGCGGGTACGAGGCGATCGTCCACCGCAGCGACGCCGACGGTGTTGCCAAGGGCCAGCACCACCTTTTCTTTGTCCGCTTGCGAAGCGGTGTGCCCCTCGACAGTGGCGGTGCCGCCCGAAAAACGGACAGTCAGCCCTTGAACGCTGAGGCCGAGGGCGGCCACCTTGGCGGCAAGCGCCTGCGCGGTTTCGGGGGAGGCCGAAGTGTCGGGCGCAAAAGGATTTCCTGCAGAGGCAGGTGCGCTGGTGGGCGCGAACGGATTGGGTGGGGTCGCACCGGTCGGCGCGAAGGGGTTGGGCGCCGGTGCGCCCGTGGGCGCGAACGGATTGGGTGGGATGGCGCCGGTGGGCGCGAAAGGGTTGGTGGCCACGGGGCCGGACGTGAGTTTCTGCAGAGCTTCACCGGCGCTGGCCACGAATTCGATCAAACCCATGGATCCTCCTGCGAGCGAGCGTACGTCCGAAGGGAGTGCGGATCAAGAAGGCCGATGAGCGGATCGCCCGACATCCCGTGACCATCCCGCGCTTTTTTCTCGGTGGCACCAACTTTGTGCTGTGGGTGGGTACCTGAAAGCGACAGATCATCAACCCGGTTGACGATCTAAACTCAGCCGAGGAATCCGGGAGCGTGAGGCGGACGGAGGGCGCGCGAAGCGCGGTTTGAGCCGAAGGCGAAAACGGAGGGCGAAGGCCCGACCCCGGAGGAGGCCGACGGCCGTCAGGCCGGCACGCCCAAATCGTAAACTGCTTGACGAATTCCCGATCCTGGATCGCCGCGCGGCGAATTCCAGGGAAAACGAGGGATCCGGGCTAACGCGTCGCCGCTTCGCCGAGACGCCACATCAGACCTGCCCGAAGGTTCCGCCTGGGCGATCGTTCGACAGGTACGCCAAACCGATCGATCTGCAGCTCCGTAGTTCGAACCCATGACAAGCGGCACGTATTGCGGTACCGTAAGGCGCTCATTTACTTGGAATTGCGCGATGCCCAAGAGTTACCTGCCGACGTCCACCAACGCTGCCTCGGCATCCACCACCTCAGGCGCAAGCGACCTCGCATGGGACTTTGGTAGCAACACCGATCGGGCCGTGACCGCAGGCGCCGCCGACACCCCGACGTCGTCTCTGGACACGAAAATTCGCCTCGATGTGCGACCTGCAGAGTGCCAATGGACGAACGATGCTTCTCAGGAAACGGGCATCGGCAGCACCACCATCGCGGTACCGGGCGACTCATTGCACGTAACCTTCCGGATCCCCTCCCTTTCGAGGACGGTGACGCTCGCTTGGACGGGCCTAACGGACGACGCCGCCTTTCTTGTGGACTTGTACCAGCCGACCCCCTGCGCCTCGGCCACCGTGCTCTCAGACTCCTGGGCTTCGGCCGGCCGCTCTCCAGTGAACACCGACCCGTTCAGCCCCTACTACGGCCAGACTCCCCCGGAAACGGACGACCCCTTCCGCTAGTCTCAAAACCGGTTTGGCCGCCACTCTTTCTTGGCTCCATCCACCCGACCGAGCCTGCGGGCTATGCATGCCGAGCGCCTGGGCGTAGGCTTGGATGACGGAGCATCCCATGATTCGTCGCATGAAGTGGCTTGGAACCGCGGTCGCATTGGTCTGCTCGCTCTCCGCCCAGGCCGCTCCAGAAGAACCCCGAAAGATCCTCGTGGTCGTCACCAGCAATGACCATTTTGGATCCACCGCCGAGACCACGGGCTATTGGCTCGGCGAGGTATCGCATTTCTATGACGTCGCTATAAAATCCGGTTTTGAAATTGATTTCGCCAGTCCGCTCGGGGGCAGCCCTCCGGTGGACGAAGGTTCCATGCAACTGAAAGATCCGGTGAATGTTCGCTTCCTTGCGGACACCGCGGCGATCCAAAAACTCGAACACAGTCTCACCGCCGCCCAAGTCAACCCCGACGACTACGCCGCGATCTACTTTGCCGGCGGACACGGTCCAATGTGGGATCTTGTCGACAATGAGGACTTTCATTCCCTGTCTCGCGCCATTTATGAGCGAGGCGGCGTGGTCTCCGCCGTGTGCCACGGGCCGGTCGCCCTGCTGAACTTGCGGCTTTCGGACGGCACATCGATCCTCGACGGGAAAAGAGCGACGGGCCTCGCCAACATCGAAGAGCGGCTCACCGGAAAGGCCAAAAAAGTCCCGTTCCTGTTGCAGACCGAGATGAAGAAACGGGGCGCCAGATACCACCGAGGGTTTCCGTTTGCGTCGCACGTCGAGGTGGACGGGCGCCTGGTCACCGGCCAGAACCCAAAGTCAACGCGAGCCGTGGCCCAAAAGGTGGTTGCGTTGCTCACTCCGTAGCCATTGACTGCTCACTCAGGCGCATGCCGATGCTTGAGTGCGCGCTGACCCTCGCGTCGCGGTGGTGTATGGAGGAGCAGCGCACTGGGCTCGTTTCTTGACGTGGGCGCTGTCAGCCGCCGCACCCCAGTCCAATGTCCGAGACGTCAATTCCAGGCGTCAACTCAACCACATTGGAGCCGTCGGCATCGGCAACCACCAATTCGTGGCGGCCGTCATCGTTTCCACCGAGCCAGAGCATTCCAATCCTGCCATCCGGCAAAGCACAGGGAGCCACCGCATTATCGAAGCCCCCCAAGGGTACCGGCGTAGCGGATCCATTGGGAAGCATCCAGATCGTCTCGGGGGTCTCCCCCTCGATGGGCCAACTGCTCTCGAAGTACAGACCCTCTGGGCCCTCGTGGGGATTCTGCACGTAGTTATTGCGGGGATCGGGCAGGGCGTCCGGGCCGATCACCTTGGCAAATCCCGTCCCGTCCAGATTCACCCGGCAGGCGTCATTCCCGCCTGACTCAGGGTATGGCTCGGTCCCGCAGTCAAAAACGACCGAATCACCGTCAAAACTGAGGGCGGGCATGTTGTTGTAGTTGTACGTGGAATCGGTCGTCAACACGGTCGGTGTGCTCCAACCGTCCGCCGAGCGAACGGTCACAAACAGGTCGACCTCGTGCGGGCCGTCTTGCGCGGGGTAAATCACGGTATTCCCGTCATCGGTGATCGCCGAGACCCCCGAGACATACACCTCGGCGCCGCCTGCAAGAACCGCCTCGCCGGATTCGAGGTCCCAGGACATCCGCACCAAACACTCGCCAGAGCATTCAAATCGCTCGGCGGAGAGCGTCATCCAATCCCCACTCGCGCTCTGGGTGAGAAGCCGATCCACCCCTCCTCCTCCAAGGGTCTCGGACAAATTCTCCGCTTCCGCGCCCTCTTCGGCGGCAACCCGGTAGACCTGATCCTCAAAGGTGTACGTGAAGTGGCCCTGTCCGTCGTTTTGGCCCGGTGGAGGGGGCCTGCAGGCCGACGCGGATAACGCTAGTTGAAAAAGCCAACAAATACGAAACAGTCGCGTCTGCATTCCTGAAAAGTCCCCTACGGGCCGTTGTTGGCCACGGTGTCGGTCGCACTCAAAGTACCCGGGCCGAAAATCCATCTGGACGCTCGCGCCGGTCGTCGTCAGACTTCAAAGAAGGAGGGTACATCATGCGAGTCCCGTTCGCTATCGGGTGCGGATGTCTGTTCGCCGCTTGCTCGGCTCCATCCGCCGAGCAAGTGAACGACACCGAGACCGAGGATTCGAATGTCCTCCTGGACACCGACAGCGGCACCGTGGCAGTAGACACGGACCTCACCGACACTGATATTGTAGATACCAACCTCGATACCGATATGGACACCGACGTGGACACCGACGTGGCCTGGGTGGATCCATGCGTCGATTGGTCCACCGGCGTGTGCGAAATCGCGGATGTCGGTCTGGAGCTGATCCCGGTGGCCACACCCGGCGCCAACGGCCTCACTGTCCACCCCACCACCGGTGACGTGTACCTGGTGCTCAATGGAGCCGATTTCTGGTGTTCCGGCCAACCCGACGGCGATGCCACCTATGCCGAAACGTTGAGCATCATCGACGGGTCCACCGCGACGGAGGTCGCGAATGTGCCCACCGATCCGGGACCGGTATGGCCCATCGTCGATGTCGCGCGCGATCGGGTGTACGTGGCCGCCTCCGGCGCGGGAGGCACCATCGTTGCGCACGATCCGGCGACGGGGAGCGCACTCGAAACCTGGAATCTCGGCGGACGCCCTCACGACATGGGCCTCGACGTCCAAGGATCAACCATGGTCGTATCGAATACCTACGACATGAGCCAGACCTACGTCAGCGTCTGGGATCTCGATGACGAAGTCGAGCTGTCCCACCCGGCGGTGCCGGGGCTGCCCCACAAGATCGTGGTCGACGACGACGAGCGAGTCGCGTATGTCGTGAGCCTGGGCGCCGGTGAGATCACGGCGATCGACCTGGTCACCGGGCAGGTGGTGGACACGCTCTCGTCCGGCGATATCCCGCAGACCTCGGGGATGGTCTTCTCTCCATCGCGCCGAATCCTCTACGTCGGGAAGACCGCAGGGACAACGCCGGAAGAGGGAAACACACTGGTGGCGGTGGACGTCGATACCGGCCAGATCGTCGGCACCACCGGCACTTTCCTGCCCAACGTCTCGACCCCGACGCGCCCCTGGCAAATGGCCCTCGATGACGAGACGGGCTTATTGTATGCGGCGCTCGCCAACAGTTCATCGGTCATCGTCGTCAACGTCGATACGATGACCCCGGTCGGCCTGATCGAAGTGGATACCTGCCCCTGGGCGGTCGTGCTCGATGTCGACCGTGGGTATGGGTATGTCTCGCACAACGAAGCTGCGACAGTTGCCAGGTTCGACCTTGACAAAGTGACTTCAGCTTTGGAGTGATTCCGAATCCCTTTCACGCTTTGTCGCCATCACCCGTCCGCGCATCAGCACGGCCCGATCGCGAGGGCAACGAGCTATTCATCGATCCCATAGATGCGGCGCGGATTGTCGCACGCAAACGCCTGCGCGAGCTCGTCGGGCAGTTGCGCCATCAGATCCCACGTGCCCTGCGTGCTCGGCGCTCCCACGCCATCCGTGCCCCCGACGAACTCGTCGGACCCGAGCACAAAGCGTTCCGGCCATTCCTCAAAGAGTGCAAGCCATTCCGGCCGAAGGTCGCCGTCTTCCGTCAACGGACGGTTCTCCATCGACTGGCAGGGGCCGGGTGCGTCGAGGATCTTCAGACTGGCATACAGGTTTGGATGCGCCGCGAATAGCCTATCGAGCAGCTCCGCCGTCAAATCACCCGTGTTGTCCCATCCCACGTGGCTCCACACGATCGCCGCGTCTTCCGGATCAGCAGCAGCGTCGAACTGGTGATCGAGCAGGATCTCGAATGCGTCGATCGAGTTGGCCAGGGATACAGGGTTGTTTCCACCATTCTCGACGTTCTGAAAGCAGTTCGAGGGCATCTCGTCGGGCACCGCGAGAGCCTCTTGGTCGACCGCCTCAAGGTGAATGTCGATCGGAACGCTACGTTCCACCGAAACCTCCGCGAGCGCGAGGTACAGGGGGTGATCCGCCGGACTGGCAATAAAGGGGTGATTGCCTTCCAAAGAAATGTGCAACACCGCCATCTCACCGAAGGCCAGCACGCCATCGTCGATGATCCCTCCCGCCGCTGCCTTGAAGTTCGCACGCTCCGTGTCGTTGATCGTCCGCTCGTCCAACACCGCCTCGTGAATCCACGAATTCAAGATCCCACCACCGGCGACCAAGCCGAACTCCAGCGGATGATCCTCTACGACCTGCAAAAGGCTTGGAGACATGTTGGACAGGTAGTCGTAGTGAGCACCAGCGTCGGAGTCCCCGGCAGCGGGCGGGGGTTGGATCAGTGTGAACGCGACGCCGGTCCCGGATCCCACGTGCACGGCCTCCATCTTCGCGATGAGCTCCTCCGCAGCTTGGGAGAACGCGACGTTGGATGCGAAGTGTTGATGGACGTCCACCGCACACGACGACACATCGATCGGGGTGTCTTCCGTGTCGGCTGGGTCGGAGTCGGTCTCGTTCGAATCCGTCGGGTCACTCTCGGGATCGCTCGGTGCTGATACACACGCGAGCGCGAGTATGAAGAATATCCACATGCGCGCCCTCATCGCGCAAAGCTACAACTGACGTCAGCGTTCGTCAATCCGCTGGAAGACCGAGCCCCTCGGACAGACTCTCACGAGCATTTTCGAAGCCACCTTGCACACCCGTTTCAGCCTACGGCCACGTCCGCATCAACAGATAGCCCCGTTCGGCATCGAAGAAGTACACCTGCGAACCTGACGTAGCGACCGCGGTCACCCTTTCCGATGTCGGGGACAGGTTCGCACTGGTGGTTCCATCCGCGAGATCGCACCGATACAACCCTCCCTCTCCCCCAGGGTGCGAGAACACGGGGACCTTGTATTTGTACCCGGCTTCGCCGATCTGGCCGCCGACGCCGCGCGCGGTCCCGATCCAGGCCGCCCCCTCACCAAAGGCGAATCCCGCAAATCCACCGGTTTGGCAATCGATTTCAGACGCCTGACTCCCCCCCCAGTCCAGATGCTTGATCGAACTGCCGATGGAATGCGGCGCATACAACCGGCCGTTCCACAAGGTCAATGGCCCATCCCCGTCGATCGCAAGTGGGGTTGCGGCCCCATCGCGCACGACCGCGGTTTCACCGTACCCGCGGGAATAGACCAGTTCTTCCCCTTGCACCAGCAGCCCGCCGGAAAAGGTAAGTTCGGTCGGCTGCAACAGGGTGTCCTTCTGCGTCGATCGGTCGATGGCGACCAACCCGTGTTTGCCCAGCACATACACCTGCTTTTCGTCCAAAGCGAGCGCGACCACATCCAAATCGAACGGACCAAACTTCTGAAACGGTTGGCCCCGATCGGAAAACATCACCCCCCACCGCGTGCCGATCCACACGGTGGTCCCCTCGAGTACCAGCGCCTGAACGGTGTAACCGGGGTACTGAACCCACGAAACGGGGCCTCCTTTCGCAGGAACCGACATCACGAAGGCGTCGCCGTGATAGTCAACCGACATTACTACCTGAGCATCGTCCGCCGCCAGCAATCCCGGCGACGGATAGTGGTAGCCTGGCTGCGCGATCACCGTATTTCCATCGGGATCCACAAATGGCACCACGCTCAGATCTGCGGGCTCCACGCCCCCGCACGCGAGCAACAACGAAACCCACAGGGCGAGAGCGGTGATGCGCATTCACGGACGATCGACCATGCGGGCGCCACCGTCAAGCGGCACCTTGCCAGGTCGCTCGTCGCCTTACAGGTAATCCTGCACAACCACCGAGTTTGACGCCTTTCCATCGGGATTGACGACGTAAATCTCGTGGTCAACCCACGTGTCTTTGAACCCGGCGAACACCGTGACGCACAACAGGGTCGGGGTGATCACATTCCAGTGCATCTGGTTGCCGTTGGCGCCCATCGATTGCGGCCCGTAGTCGGCGATCCCGTCGTTGTCCTGCCGGAATTGGAAGTTGTCCCCCTCGATGAACCAGCCCGTGGTACCCACGCAACCGTTGCCCACCCACGAACTGGAGATCACCGGTGCCGAGCAAGTACCCGCGAAATCCGCCCAATCGGTGAAGCAGTCCTCCGCGCTGGGACCCGTGTCCTCGGGAAGATCGGTATCTACCGGAAGATCCGTGTCGGCGGGAAGATCCGTGTCCGGCGGCGCCGAGGTATCCGAGGTCTCAGCCGTGTCGGTCGTATCGGCGGTTTCTTCCGTTTCCGACAGGGCTTCGGTCTCCTGAGCCACAGGATTCCGGGCACACCCGATCAACAACCCAAGTCCAAGTAGGCGTTTCATTCGCCCTCCTCCGGAACCCTAACCGCTCCAGACCCGCGGACCCACCTGCTGAGACAATTCGATCCAAGCCACCGAACGACACAATGCCGTAGACGGGCCCCCCAGCCATGGTCGAGGCCCGCGGAGCGCGTGAGGCGGAGGAAGGGCGCGCGAAGCGCGGTTTGAGCCGAAGGCGAAAACGGAGGGCGAAGGCCCGACCCCGAACGAGGCCGACGGCCGGAGGCCGGCACGCCCAAATGGTAAAGGGGTTGACGAATACCCGCTCACACAAACGATAACAAATCCCTGTAACCAGTGGATCGTCCCCAAGGGCGGTGGCATACACGCACGTCGCCTCTGCGACACTTGGGGGTTTCATGGTACGTTGGTTATTTGCTGCACAATTGTCGACCGTTGCTTTTGCTCGCGCCTGCCAGGGGGGAGGAGGTCCAGAGGAAGTCGAGGTCGATCCGATGGATCTCGCCGACGCAAACCAGACCTGGGAGTACACCTCCAACGAAGGCGAAACGTTGACGTTGGCCGCCAACATGCAGGGAGAGGTCGAAGGCGAAGGGTTTTTGCTCGCCGATGGCTGGTGGATCGCCGTCAACTACGAAGGCACCATTCGCCGCACCAGCCCGTACACCTTCCAGGTGAAAGTGCTCGATCAACATGCCGAAACGGCCCCCGGCGATGAAGGCGGAGTCACTTGGGCTCCGCAGCTCGATGCCACCTTCAATTGCGACTACACCTGGCACGACGACACGATGACGCCGTCGTTGGACTGCTTCAGCACTTCATCGGACCAAGCGTTCGTTTTCGAAGGGGCGGCGGGCTAGCCACTGCCACGTCGGGGTGCGAGACCATCTAGGGGACCGCACCGCCCGAATAGTGGACGGTGTTCGCAAACAGGCCGGCACCGAGATCGGACAGGACCGAGGAATTGTGCGTGGATTCCTCGTTTCGTATGATGTGATCGTCGTACATGGCCGGACCCAGGGCGATCCAGTGCGTGTACACCTCCCAGGTTACGGTCCAAAGCTCTTCGGAAAGCTCCAGCTCGTTGTTGGTGAACGTGCCGGTTTGGGTGGCGTCCAGGTAGAGCGCGTCGGCCGCGAGCACGCCGCCGATGTTGGTGCCGACATCAAAGTTCTGCCACGTGAGCGCGCCCTGGCAGCTGATGTTCGGCGTGAATGCCGGCGTGTCACCTGCATACCTCTGGGTCATCGTGTAAGTGCGGGTCCAGTACTGGATCTCGTAATCGTCCGGAAAATCGTAGTACATGTACGTGCCGTTGTGCTGATTCGGGGTGCTCGCGGATTGGTACCATTCGCGGTCGTCGCCGCCGAAGACCGTGTTGGTATGGACCCCGCATCGATCGTGATGTCCACATCCGCGTCCATCGCCCCGTTGTTGATCACCGTCGCCGCGAAAATGTCGATGTTTCCGTGAGACACGACAGTGCCCAAGGGGACCGCTCGCGTCCCCCGGTTGAGGAAGCCGCCGGCAACCTCGGCAACCAGCCCGTCCTGCGCCGTCACCTCCCCATCGTTGATCACGTCGGCGGCACTGATGAGTTCCAACGTATACGCCGAAATCCAAGCTCCCTCGGCGTTTTCAATAGAGCCAGCATCAACCACGAGGCCGTCGCCCCCCGTCATGCCGCCCTCGTTGGTCAACGTACCGCTCAGCGTCACCTGACCGTCGGCCCCCCACTGGGCGATCGCTCCCGCGCGCACGGTGAGGCTGCCACCGTCCACATCGCAATCGTTGAGCTCCGCACCGGAGAGAAGCTCCAATTCAAATGCACTCCCGCCGGCAAGAAGCGTCTGACCGCCACCGGAACCAACGACGCTCACCCCGTTCCCGAGGTCCAGTAGGCCGTCAGCCATGATGTAGATCCCAGGCGGGACTTCGATGATGTCCGCCACCCCACCGGCTCGGCACTCGCCGGGCGTCACACCCGAAGCGGTGTCGGTGTTGGCCGCAACGATCGCTTCCCGCACCGAGCACAGGCCGTCATCGGCCGTCACATCGTCAAGCGTGTTGACCAACACGATCCCCGGATCGATGTCCCCATCGCAGTCATCGTCGACGTGGTTCCAGGTATCGGTGGCGCTCGGATTCACGGCGTCGTTGCTGTCTTCGCAATCGGTGCCATCCTCCACCCATTCGGCTCCGGGAGCGGTGCAGGCAAGCTGGGTGTTGGGGCCGCCAAATCCGTCGCCGTCAGCATCTTCGTGAAAGGTGGTGAGCAGCCCCTCGTCGGTGGACTCGTCACAGTTGTCGTCCAACCCATTGCAAACTTCGGTGGCCCCCGGATTCACCGCGGCGTCGCCATCGTTGCAATCCCCCCCACCCGCCGTGTAGCCGTCGGCATCGGCGTCGGGATCTTGGACATCGGTGTCGTCGGTATCCACAACGTCGGTATCGTCAGTATCCACCGCAATGTCGGTGTCGTCGGTATCCACAACGTCGGTATCGTCCGTGTCCACGGCCTCAGTGTCGTCGGTGTCCACAACGTCGGTTTCCGCCACGTCCGTGTCCACAACGTCGGTTTCCAGGTTTTCGCCGGCACAACCCACGGCCGCTGACGAGAGGAGTAGACCCAGGAGGACATTGGACGTGCGCATGATCAGGCTCCAGACCTTTGGCCGAACCTTACCACACGCGTTCCTCGCCAACGCCCTTTCCTGGCCTCCTCAGGGCACGCAAATCGCTTGCGACGACGTGGCTTTCGGCCGATGCTCTAGAACATCACGCCGGCGGTGGCACCATAATAAAACAGGTTGTGAAGGCCGCCTTCCAGGCGGACGACCACGCGATCACCGAAGTTCAAGCGAAGGGCGAGGTTGATGTCCACCACCGGCAATACCGGCGGGATCTTCAGCTCAGTAGTCGGTGCAACGCCGCTTTCATAACGGGCATAGGCTGAGGCCGCCGCTGGATCGGTGCCTTCCTCATAAGGAACGGGCTTCCATTGGTCGATGTGGCCGGTGACGATCATCAAGCCGAGCCCACCGCCCGGCAGAAACGACAACCCGAACTTGCCTTTGGTCTGTTCGGTGCGAAGAATGTGGACTTCGTAGGCGACATCCGCACCAAGGGTCACAAAACCCAACCCCTTGGAAGGCTCCAGATAGTGGCCGTCGTGAAGGTGATCTTCAAAGTTGTCGTCGCGGTCGTCGAAATAACCGTCAGTCATGGTGGATTTGAAATAATCCACATAGAAAATACCATTGGTGGTCTTTCCCTTCATGACGTACTCGAGCCCGAGAGAATACCCCTTGACCGAAGGGCGAGGTTCGTCGACGCCAAAGTCGGAAGGCCAATCTTCAATGTCGGTGTACCAGGTGTCCAAGATGGACTTCGGGGCGCCCATGCCGCGGACCCTCAGGCTCACTTCATGACGCCGAGAGGCAGGTTTTTGCACATCGGACTCGTCCGAACCGGCCCAAGCGGCGGACGCCAACCACGCTACCAAAACCACAGAAGTCATCGGCGAGCCTCACAGGAATGTTTAGTTAGCGCCACGCGTGCGCATTCGCCAGCCGAGAGCATCACTCCCACAGGCGCTGCCGCCGGTACCTCCACGCCAAATGCCGCCAACTCGGACACATCGGACACCCGAGCAGCCAACCAACTCGAGCATAAGGACCTGTTCTGGGGTTCTTGCGGTCCGGACCCGGCCTCCGCCGACCGCGACAATCCTAGGATCTACTGGGCACAACCGCTATAAGCGGTCCGTCCGCGGTTCACTGGCAGCCGAGCGATTCGTCGGGAGCGTCCAACAGCAGGTGACTCTCCCAAACGCAGTCCCTTTCTCTGACAATCCAGTAGGTATCGATATCCTCGACGTGTTCCAAATAGCTCGTGATCGCGGAAATCCCGTAACCGTAGGCCCCCGACAAATCCTCGTCGCAGGACATCCCCACCGATCTCGCGGGGGCCTCGCAGGCAATGTGCCGGTACCCCCAGCCATCTGCATGGTGAGCTTCGTGCAGCAAGCCGGCCGCCACGGACAGGCTGTTGGACACGTTCACATCAAAGTTGCCCGCTTCGTCCGCACCGGCGGGCATCTGGGACGGCACCTCCAGATTCTGAGACCCGTGTTTGTAGGCAAACAACACATCGTCGGAAGGGCTGAGCGTCACCCCGGAAATGCGGTTGGCGATGTAGTTGTAGTACACCTGCTGCAAAGGGGCATTTTCTACCCCCAGTTGGCGTCGTGCACGTTCGACCGCCGTCACAAATTCCGGCGAAACGTGATCCCCTTCGCTCAACTCAGATCCATAATCCGCGCCGATCATCCAATGCATTCCTTTGAGCATCACCCGAAGACCGTCGAGGGAATGATCGGACGACTGCATCCACGCCGACCAGTCCGGCCCCACCTCAAATGCCACCAAAACTTCATCCGGGTCGGAGCCGAGATCCTCCAAAATGGCCCGACCGCACGCCTCGCTGGGCAGCTCGGATTCTTGAAAAGGGTCCACCAAGGGGGCCGAGTCGCAGATCTCCGCCGTCGCGGACCAGTAGTCCACGCTCGTGCGTTCGCAACCCGCCAATAGCCACCACAACCACATGTGCATGCCCGCCCCTCCTCACTGTGGCCGATCGGGGGGCCCGTGCGGGTCATTTTTTGTAGGCCGTCGTGCGACAATGGCCCCGGCCGCGCATCCCTGCGCTGGAGGACCCCCATGCACTTCAACGGCGCTGTCGAGACCTACAACCAATTCGTCCGTGGAGACGCCCTGATCGGCATCATGCCCGATCCTGCCGGCCAGGAGCAAAAGATGTACGACGGTTTCTGGGCTGCAGCGGGCGCCAACCCAGAAGCGTTTCGGTATTTGGGGGATGCGCACCATGCCCGGGTTAAAACCCAAGGCGCATTTGAGGGAGTCGATCCGGAAGCCGCCAACGACCACCCGTTTTCGGAGAGAGTGCTGGCGATCGAACTGCCCGACGAGGCCCTGCAGGCGGCCGCGCGCTGTTATGCGGAAGGGGCGATCGCCGGAGATCGCTCCTGCGTACTTCGGTTTGCGCGGATCGCTCGGTACGCCGATCCCGCCGGCCAGGAGTTGGCCACCGAGCTCTTTGCTGCACTGAAAGACCTGAGTCCCGCGGAGATCTACCAATTCGCCTTGGTCCACCACTGGCGCGGCCAGGTCGAACGCGCGGCCGAATTGCACCACCAAGCAGCGGAACTCGGCGATCTCGATGCGCAGTTCGAACTGTACATCTATTACGCCCAAGGGGTGGGAGTCGCGCAAGATGCGGCTCAATCGGACGCTTGGTTGAACCGGGCGGCGGCCGGCGGGCACCCCCGAGCGGTGTTTAACCTCGGTGCCAATGCCGCTCGCGCGGGCGATTTCGCCACGGCGGCCGTACACTATCGCAAGGCGGCCACCGCAGGAAATGCGCGCGCAGCGGGGACGCTGGCGGTGATGATTCTGCTGGAGCAGCTGGAAGGAACCCAGGAAGAAGCGATCGACTGGTTGAATCAGTGCGATGAATTCGGGGGGGATTCCTTTGAGGCGTTGTGGGCGGCGGGGTTGGAAGATCCGCGGGAGGGCTAAGGGCACCCGTGCAAACCCGGCTCTGCACGAAGCCCCAACCGCGAACAAAAAAAGTGAAGAAATGCGGCACTCCGCCGTCTAAGCGCGGGGCCAAGGTTCGGAGTGAAACGCATCCTATCCGTTTGTGCGCTGGTAATCCTCGGAAATGCAGGCTGCGAATCGTGCGAGTTCAGCTACGGAATGCCCACGGCGGCATTGTTCTGGTACGGGGGCGACCCCGAGCGATGCGCACAAGCCACCGCCGAAATTTGCGATGAGAATGCCGAGGATTGCTACACGATCACGCCGCAAAGCCAATGGGTGGAGCCCGACAGCTGCCAGTGGGAGGTCCCCCGAGGTCGATGGCGGGATCGCGTCGTCGATTGCGCGTTCGAGCCGAATGTCGTTCGGCTTTCGCTGGACGGGTGCGCCACGTGGGAAGTGGCTTTTGACGATGTCGACGACGGGAATGACGTGGTGGTGGAGTGCGAACCCGAGTAGGTCCCGACGCGACAGCGGGCGGCAGGGCGCCGCAGGCGGTCGCCGGAGAGCGAAGCTCGACGGCGACGGAACCTCGGCAGGCTGCTAAAAACTCGCCTGGGGCTACGAAGCGCGGTCCGCTGCTGCGCCACGTTCGGCTCGGTCGGCCTGCGTCGGCGTACGCTCGGTACGCCTTTCCTCGGCCTCGGTCGCCAAACGTGGCTCGCAACGCGGCCTGCGCTTCTCGCCGACAGGCGACCGGCCTCGGCGTGTTCGAGTCGAACTCGAACACGTTCGACCTGTTTTCAGCAGCCTGCCCAAGCACGCGGTCGGCCGGAAGGCCGAGTCGCCCACCGCTCACTCCAGCGAACACTCCACCTGAACCTGCCGCGAAACTGGCTCTCCCAAACCCACCCTCAAACCGTACACCCCCGGCGCTTCGATCACCAGCGACGCCACCCGCTCGTACTGCGACATCCCCACCCCGCCCCAGGGCGGCTGGGCATCCGTGGGCATCCATTCGAGGTCCGGAGCCAATTCATCCGGCCCCAGGCCGCGGCTTCGGCACTCCAAGGTCCCCGGACGATCCACCCGAACGCCGATCACCGTGTGCGCCCCACGCGGGTCCTTTCCGCGCTTCAACGCCACCGTCTCCGTCGAACCCACGGCGATGACGCGTTCGACCTTCCCCTTCGGCCACGTGCTCACGCGAACCGCTAGTGGTGTTTCCCCGGCCTGCAACCGCCGAACCCCAGGACCCATCACACCTTCGATGCACGGCGATGCATCGCACCATTGACCCGAGAGCCCCATCGACACCACCAACCCTTGGTCGCCCTCCCATTCGACCACGAGGTCATCGTCTCCGTGAACCTCGAACTCCACAAACGCTGGATCGGGGACCACCGGAAGCGCCAACACGATCGACTCCCCCGGCGGCAACCCCGATCCGACCACCGGCACCGCTTCCCCGGCAAGCTCCGGTCCAGACAGCCAACGGATCTCCACCGGCTCCGCGACCCGAAGCCGGTATTCCATAGGTTCAACGCCAAACTCTACCCGCAGCCCCTCCACTGGAATGCCTGCGGGCGAGAACATCGTCATCGGCTTACCGCGCGAGCCGCCAAACACCTGCACGGGCATCCAGTTGGACCATTGCGCCAGATCGACCGCCTCCAGCGGCAGGACCTCGAGCACCACCTGCGCGGCGCGCACCGGGTTCAACGTCAACTCGACAAACTCCCCGGGCGCCGGGCGTAATAACTGCGGCTCCTGTCGAAACGACTGCGCCACGGGGATCGCCTGCGCGGCCACCCTCACCTCGGCGGGAGCGACCTTTTCTGGAAGGTCGGGCACGTCGAATTGGTGCGCTTCGTCCAGGCGCTCCTGCGTGTAGAGCGACATCCGCGTCTTTCCCGCCGGAACCTTGCTCAGGCGGCAGGGGGAGTGTTCGCAAACCTCGCTGATTCCGGTGGAAAACACCAGATCCAGCGGTGCCCCCTCCCAGGTGAGAACCACATCCGTGCTTTGGGCGAGTTCAAAGCCGGTGGTGGGCCTGGGGTTGGCCGGGAGAACCAGCGACACCGGCGCACCTGCCCATGCGAGCGCCGACCACAACAGAACACTCATGTCGCCCCCCTATGGCACGCGCACCACTTCCATGCGGTCGGTCATACACCACATCCACCCTTCCGCACCCGCGTAGGACACCATCTTGCCGTGATCAAACTGGCAATCCATGAGCAGGGCGCCGTCGCGGCCCACCTTGCCTACCTGCCCATGGGCCACCCCTTCCCACTTGTAGCTCCAGAATTTGGTGCCGTCGGGGAGATACCACCCCGCGGTCGGTCCGTGAAGAACCCCATCCGGTCGCGCACAAAACAGCTCCGGTTGGTTGGAACTGGAATCGCGACGCACTTGGGATGCGCCGGCAGGACACGAGAGCTGGCAGGTGTCCACGGTCGCGCCGGGACAGGGGTCTTGAGCAAACGCTAACGCCGAAAACAGAATCCACATAAAGCCTCCCGCATGCTCGAACGTAGCACGGCGGCGCAGCTTACACGTTCGGATACGTCCCAAACCAGGGCTCCGGTTACATCGGCCAACTCCCCGTCAGCTCAGCGGACGTTCGCCACGCGGCGGATACCCGTTCGCGATGAAACAACGGTACACGCTCCTGATCGCGGTCACGGTTTGCCTTCTATCCCTTCTGCTTTGCGGGACTGGGCTCAGAATCAGCCTGTCCGCCCCCCAGAGAGCGCCTCGTTACGCGCCCTCTCCCGAGCAGGTTTGGCACCAAGCCTGGAAGCGGAGCACCCAGCGCAAGCATTCGATGATGGAGGGTCCGCCCCTGCCGGAGGCCATCGCCATGGTCAATCTGCATCCGCAAGCCCCCGGCCTGATGGTGATGCGCTGCCGGCTGCCCGACTGGCAACTCAGCCTGGAGCCCCACCTGGTGGAGATCGACGGGGTCAAGTCAACCCAATTCCTTTGGGTGGAGTTCATCGACGGTTGGTTGTACGCCCAGGTGCCCGCCAACAGCCGCGTGGGCTTGTTTCAGTCGTGGCGCGACGATCTTGCTGGGAGGCAGCGGATCCAGTGGAATCCCGGCTCTGAACGCGCCATCGTCCAATGTACGTCCTCTCAACACGAGGGCCGAACGCTCGTTCGCGGACGGGTGGAGGACATGCCTGGCGATGCGGACGTTCGCATTCGCGGCTGCGGCGCCTACGGCCGTTGCCACGCCGAAACTTCCGGCAACTTTGAATGCGCGATCGACGCCCAAGGGGAATGCGAGCTTTCCACTGCCTGGTACGAAGACGGACAGATGGCCGTGGGAACCCCCGTGACCGTCACCCCCATCAACGGCGAGATCTTAACGGTCACCCTGCCGCTCGGCGACGAATTTGGCCCGTACGATCAGGAGAGCATCGATCGCCTGAACCGAATGTCCCAGAGTCTCACCGGCCTTCTCGACGTCGTTCCCAAGCTGCGCACGCTGGAACAAAAGGTTCGTCCTCACCTCCCCCCCGAACAACGTCCACGCGCGATCGACGAGCTCACCACCCCAGCGGATCTGGACGCGCTCGACGATTGGCGGTCCGAAGTGAACGACGAGCTCGATGTTCAGGAGTTGATGGCCGACACCGATGCGCCAAAGCCTCGAGAACCGTAACCAACGGCCCTGTCGGCCGCGACGCCTGGGATGCGAGCTACCGCAAGCTCCGCCAGTGCGTGGAATTCCACACCGAAGGCGACGGATGGAAGGAGTATCTCCCGGAGTTTGGGCAGGCGGCGAAGAAGGAAACGACGGTGGAGCCGGAGGAGATCGTCGTTTCCGGGTAATGAACGTCTGTTAAGCACACGGAACCGGATCCTTGGGTCCGGTTCTTTTTTTGGGCGCGCCGGCTCCGCCGTCGGGTGCTGCAGGGGTTCCGTCGGCTCCGCCGACCGCCTACGGCGCCCTTCCGCCCCCTCGCGCTGCGGATCAACGCACTCGCCGCCGGCGCACCAACGGCGCCAGCAGCAGCCCCATCCAAGTCAGCCCAATCTGAGCCTGGTTACAGCCGTCGTCGTCGTCCGCGGGCACAAAGCAATCGACGTCGCTGTTGTCGACCGTACCGTCGCAATCGTTATCGATCCCGTCTCCGCATACGTCCAGATCGTCTGGGCTCGCGGTGACTTCCTCGTCATCGCAGTCGCCCTCGCAGGTCGACCAGCCGTCCTGGTCGACATCCTGCTCGTCCACGGGAATGTCCCCGTCGCAGTTGTCGTCGGCGCCATTGCAGGCTTCGTCGGCGGTCGGGAACACCAGCGGATCGTCGTCGGCGCAGTCGCCGGCGCAGATCGAGAAGCCGTCCGCATCCAGATCGGCCTCTTCCACAGTCAACCCTTGGCAGCTGCTGTCCACGCCGTCGCAGGTCTCGGGTGCGCCGGGGTGGGTGGTCGGCTCGGTGTCGTCGCAATCGAACGTCGCACCGTCCACATCCTCGGCGCAGTAGCCGTCGGCGTCCGCATCGCCGCTCTCGTTGTCGCCGAAGCACAGATCGTCCCCGTCGCAGATCAAGTCTCCGTCGAGATCGCCGGTGCCGTCGTCGCCTTCGCATTGATCGAAGGCGTCGCAGACGCCGTCGCCGTCCGAATCGTCGTTGGCGTCGATCGGGCACACATCGCAGGTATCGCCCACCCCGTCCGCGTCCGCGTCGAACTGGTTGACGTTGTACACCGCCGGGCAGTTGTCGCAGGCGTCGGGAATGCCGTCGGCATCGCTGTCGTCGAGATCGTTCTGGTTGGCGCACGCGTCAACGGAATCGCACACCGAGTCGCCGTCCGCATCGTCCGGGTCGTCCAGCGGGCAGCTGTCGCAGACATCCCCGACGCCGTCCAGATCGTAGTCGAACTGACCTTGGTTTGGCGCATCCACGCAGTTGTCGCAAGCGTCCGGAACGCCGTCGATGTCCGCATCTTCGGTGTCATCCGCGGCATCGCAGAGATCAACGGAGTCGCAGATCCCGTCGCCGTCGGAGTCGTTCGGATCGTCGAGCGGGCAGACGTCGCAGGCGTCGCCGTTGAGATCGCCGTCGTAGTCCTCCTGGGTGGCGTTCGCGTCGTCCGGGCAGTTGTCGCAAGCCGCCGGAATACCGTCACTGTCGTCGTCGTCGAGATCGTCGTCGCCTGCGCAGGCATCGACGGAATCGCACACGCTGTCCCCGTCGGAATCGTTGGGCGCATCCAGCGGGCAGGCATCGCAAGCATCGCCAGAGAGATCCCCGTCGAAGTCCGATTGGTTGGGGTTCGCTACGGCACTACAGTTGTCGCAGGCATCCGGTACGCCGTCGCTGTCCGCATCCTGAGTGTCGTTCGCCAACGGACATTCGTCGTCCGCATCGCAGACGCCGTCCAAATCCGAGTCGTTTGGATCGTCGAGCGGACACACATCGCACGCATCGCCCGCGCCATCCCCGTCGTAATCGTCCTGATCGGGATTGAGCACGTCAAAGCAGTTGTCGCAGGCGTCCGGAATCCCGTCCGAATCATCGTCGTCGCCGTCGTCCGCCCCTTCGCACAGGTCGTCCGAATCGCAGGTGCCGTCGCCGTCCGTATCCCCACCGACGTCCAATGGGCACACATCGCAGGCGTCGCCGAGACCGTCGTTGTCGAGATCCGATTGGTCATTGAAAACGGTGGGGCAATTATCGACATCGCCGCAGATCGTGTCATTGTCGACGTCGTTGAGGTTGTCGAAAGCGCAGACGTCGCACACATCTCCGATCAGGTCGACGTCCGTGTCGAGCTGGTTGGCGTTGGCTACGGAAACGCAGTTGTCGCACACATCCCCGTCGCCATCCCCGTCGATGTCGGTCTGGGTAGCGTTCGAGACGGAAACGCAATTGTCGCAGACGTCCCCGTCGCCGTCCCCATCCGAATCCGCTTGGTTCGCATTCGAAACGGAAACGCAGTTGTCGCAGACGTCGCCGTCGCCGTCCCCATCGACATCGGTCTGGGTGGCGTTCGCCACGGAAACGCAGTTGTCGCAGACGTCGCCATCGCCGTCGCCGTCCGAATCCAGCTGACTTGAATTTGCTGCCGAAGGACAGTTGTCGCACACATTGCCGTCGCCGTCGCTATCCGCATCCGCCTGGTTGGTGTTCGCCACCGTCGGGCAGTTGTCGTTGGGATCGGGGACGCTGTCGCCGTCGCTGTCGGGCGCGAGGTCGCAGGCGTCGCCAAGCGTGTCTTGGTCGTTGTCCTGCTGGTATTGGTTCGGGGTGAAAGGACAATTGTCGCAGTCGTCGCCAATGCCGTCGCTATCGGCGTCGCTCTGGCTCGTGTTGGAGATGCCCAGGCAGTTGTCGCAGAAATCGCCAATGAAGTCGCCGTCCAAGTCGACTTGGTTCAAGTCGGGCACGTCGGGGCAGCTGTCGGTGGTGTCCGAAAACCCATCGCCGTCGGTATCGCCGTCGCAGGCGTCGCCGAGACCGAACGCGTCAACGTCTTCCTGGCCTGGATTGTACACGAGGGGGCAGTTGTCTACGCCATTATCGAGGCCATCACCATCGATGTCGTCGTCGCACAGATCCCCGATCGCATCGGCGTCCCAGTCCATCTGGTGGGGGTTGCTCAGCGTCGGGCAGTTGTCGAACGGCTCGTCGCTGCCGTCCTGGTCATCGTCGTCGTCGCAGGCATCCCCGCCGTCGCTCTGGCCCTCGAAGTCGAAGTCCTCCTGGCCGGGATTGGGAGCAAAATCGCAGTTGTCGATCGCATCGTCGATGCCGTCACCGTCAAAATCCGCCGCCCACGCGGGCGCGCTCGCAAGCATCGCCGCCACCGCCAACATCCACGGCACCGCCCGCCCGCGCCGACGCATCCACCCCAACGGAAGCAGCAAACCTAGCCCCCAACCGAGCAGGCCAGGGCCGCCTGTGGTGCAGGTATTCGGCGAATCGACCAGCAAATAGCAGGCATTGTCATCTTCGGCCGTCCCATTGCAATCGTTGTCGATCCCGTCACCGCAGACTTCGATCTGGTCAGGGTTGGAAGCCGCTTCGTCGTCATCGCAATCGCCTTCGCAGGTGCTCCAACCATCGGAATCGGCGTCTCGTTCGACCTCGGGGATCTCCCCATCGCAATCGTCGTCGATTTCATTGCAGGCTTCGTCGGCGCCGGTGAATACCGTCGGGCTGTCATCGTCGCAGTCGCCCGCGCACACGGACTGGCCGTCCGCGTCAAGGTCCGCTTCGTCCGTAGCCAACTCGCCGGTGCAGGCGTTGTCCAAGCCGTCGCAAAGCTCCGGCGCTCCGGGATAGACCGTGGCGTCGGCGTCATCGCAATCGTACACGTCGCCCAGGAGATCTGCCGCGCAAGCTCCATCTTCGTCGGTGTCGCCGCTTGCATCGGCGCCGAAACACGGATCGATGTCGTTGCAGAGGTCGTCGCCGTCGTCGTTGCCGGTGGCGTCGTCGCCTTCGCATTGATCGAAGGCATCGCAAACGCCATCTTCGTCGGTGTCGCCGGTATTGTCGATCGGACACAGATCGCACACATCGCCGATCCCGTCGTAGTCAAAGTCGAATTGCGAGGCATTCGAATCGTCCGGGCAGTTGTCGCAGGCGTCGGGAATACCGTCCGCATCGACATCTTCGGTGTCGTCCTCGTTCAGACATTGATCTTCAGAATTGCATACCCCATCCGCATCATTGTCATTGGGATAGTCCACCGGGCACAGATCGCAGGCATCCCCCGCGCCGTCCCCGTCGAAATCAAACTGCCCAGGATTGGCGATCGCCATGCAATTGTCGCAGGCGTCGGGAACATCGTCCAAGTCCACATCGTCGGTGTCGTCGTGGTTTGCACACACATCGTCGGAATTGCAGACCCCGTCGGCATCGTCGTCGTTGGGCGCGTCGATCGGGCATACATCGCACGCATCGCCAGGGCCATCGTGATCAAAGTCGAATTGGTTGGCGTTAGCAGCGGCAGGGCAGTTGTCGCAGGCGTCGGGAACCCCGTCCGAATCCGCATCGTCGGTGTCGTCCGCGTCGGCGCATTGGTCGTCGGAATTGCATACCCCGTCCGCGTCGTCGTCGTTGGGTGCATCGATCGGGCAAGCATCGCAGGCGTCGCCGGCGAGATCGCCGTCGTAGTCGATCTGGTCGTGGTTGGCGTCGTCCGGGCAATTGTCGCAGGCGTCGGGAACCCCGTCCGAATCAGCGTCATCGCCGTCGTCTTGCCCTGGGCAGCGGTCCTCGGAATCGCAGGCGCCATCGGCGTCCGAATCGTTCGGATCGTCGATCGGGCATACATCGCAAGCATCCCCGTCCCCATCGCCGTCGTAGTCGTCCTGTTCGAAGTTGTCGTCAAACAGGCAGTTGTCGCAGTCGTCGGGAACCCCATCCGAATCCCAGTCTTCGCCGTCGTTGCCCCCATCGCAGACGTCGTCAGAATCGCAAGTGCTGTCGTTGTCACGGTCATCGTTCCCGGCCAACGGGCAAAGGTCGCAGGCGGCGCCCCCTCCGTCGCTATCGAAATCGTGCTGATCGTTGGCGACGGTCGGACAATTGTCGCCGAGGCCGGTAAACCCATCCCCATCGGTGTCCGGTGGATCGACGAGGGTGATCACCATACAGAACTCATCGATCCCCACAAAGCCTGCAAATCCACCGGCATACGGATTATTCGCCGAAATCCCCACCACCCAGTCGGTACCGGCGCCGTCAAAGGCGATGGTGTACCCGCCCAACGGCAGCGGAACGCTGTTGAACTCATAGGTGATGTCGGTTCCAAACGTCCCCGCCGCGGCCGAGTCGTAATCCGCTGCCGATGCGACGACGGTGCCCCCGGGCCGCCGCCTTCGGAGATCGCAATCCCCAACGGTGCCGCGTCCGGCACCGTGACCACGGTGATGCTCTCGAGCGTTGACCCGGGCGCCACGGTGATCGTCTGCCAGGCATCTGCACCGATGCCCGCCAGGCTTCCAAAACCATCCCACGCCCCCATCTGCGGCACACCACCCGGCGGAGCACAGGTGTCGATCACCGTGGTGGGCTGCGTGGCCTGCGCACCCGTCGACATCAGGGCCGCGATCCCACACAACAGGCCCGATCGGGCAACCAGAGAATTCACACGGATCATGGCTGCACCTCAAACACAATGCGACGGTTCTGAGCTTGGCCTTCCGGCGTGTCATTCGAAGCGACGGGCTCTTTGGCGCCCCGCCCTTCCATGGACAGCTGCTTCTTCGGGATCCCTTTCCCGACCAACACATCGAACACGGCTTTGGCGCGGGCTTTCGCGAGCTTGTCGTTGTGCGCTTCGGTGCCGGTATTGTCGGTGTGGCCGATGATCTTCACCTTCCATTCCGGATGCGCTTTCAAGGTCGCCACTTGGATATCCAGAACCGAAGGATCGACGATCTGCGCGCTGTCGTGTTCGAACAGAAGCCCGGGGATCGCCAACGGAACATCCGCGGTCAACTCGTCCGGGCAGCCATCGGAATCGTCAAGTCCGTTTACGGTTTCGGGTTGGTGGATGCAGAGGTCCCGCACATCCAACACCTCATCCCCGTCCTGATCGGTCGGAGGGCAGCCGTTGTCGCCGCGGATCCCTTGGAGAACATCCGCCGTATCCGGACAAGCATCGACCGGATCGACCACTGTGTCCGCATCCCGATCGCCCTCGGGGCAGCCGTCCTCGTCTTGAATGCTGTTCTTCGATTCGGGGGAATCCGGGCACGCATCCACCGAATCGGTAAGCCCATCCCGATCGGAGTCCGCCGGACAGCCGTCCGGTGCGACGCCCGCGACGTCCGGACAGGCATCCTTCGCATCCGCGAACTTGTCCTTGTCGCGGTCGGGTGCGGGGTTGTAAATCCAGTTGAAGGAAGCGTTGATCTCAAAAATGTGCGCCGGGGTCGTCGATTGCCCCACATGGCGGGTGATCACGTCACGGAAATCGAGCCGCGCGGTGAAATGGTCGAGCACCCGGTAGTCCGCACCCAACCCCCAATGCAGCGCGCCGTCCAGATCGTTGCCCTGCACGGCATCGGCGGAACTCAGGCCCACCTGGCCGGCGCCCAACAGCACGAACGGACGAACTTTGCCGAGTGGAAGCCGGCCCACGAACGAACCGCGCCAACCGCCCAGCAGCGCGCTTCCGGCGTCGGTGGCCGTCGGGGAGAGCTCGCCCTCCACCTCGGCGCCCACAAACCCCAACGGAAAAATTCCCGCTCGCCAACCGAACTCCGGCGCCGTCGCATACGGTGCCTGAGTGGCGCGTTCGGTGTCGTACAGTTCGTGTGCAGAAGAGGGGATCAACACCCCCACGTACGGCCCGGTTTGAAACTCGAAGGCGTGAGCGGCGTTTGACCAGCCGATCAGGCATCCAAGCGTGAAAAGTCTCGTCGGGAAGTTCATGAGGGCCCTCTGGGCCGCAACACTACCAGTTTCGCGGCCAAAACCCAATGACCCGGATCGAGATCGTCAACCGGTTGACGATCGACATCGGCGCTAGTTCGGCACGCACACGCTCGGCTCGCCATTGCAAACGAACCCGCTTTCTTCCAAGCACAAGGCGCTGCAACCGTCGCCGGGGCTGGAGTTGTGGTCATCGCACTCCTCCGCGCCGCGGACGAGCCCGTCAGCGCAGACGGCCTCGCAAACGCTTGGACCGCCGACGCAGAAAAACCCCGAATCGACCGAACAGGAAGTGCACCCATCCCCACCGATGAAGTTGCCATCGTCGCAGATTTCGTCGGCGTCAACGAAGCCGTCTCCGCACAACGGTGTGCAGGTGACCACCACATTGGTTCGGTTGGCCCCGGCGAGGGTGCCCGAGCCTCCCCCGGTCACCAAGCAGTGCGCGCCCGACGCGTCGAACCCAATCGTGACCGTGTATGCCGTGCCGTCCAACAACCCTTGCGCGAACGCGAACCCGTCGGTGCCGTCCACATAGGTGACCGTCGTGTCGTCGCCGCCATTGAGCTGCAACCCCACTTCGTCCCCGAACGGCAGGCCGTTCACGGTTCCGCTCACGAAGTAGGTATTGGTCGTGCAGCTGACCACCACCGTGGTCACATTCACGCCCGCCAAGTTGCCGCTCGCACCCGCGGTCACATTGCACGTCTGGTTCGGCGTGGCGGGGTTGGTGAAAACGGTGACCGCATAGGCGGAAAGATCGGCCAGCGGCGTATCGAACGTGAACGGATCGGTGCCATCCCCATAGGTGACCGTCTCGTCATCGCCGCCGTTGATCCGCAGCACCACGCTGTTTCCGGGGGCAAGGCCATTGACCGAACCGCCGACGGTCAGGTTCGTCGTACATTGCACCAGCACAGCGTTGACGTTCGCGCCGGAGAGGGTCCCCGACCCGTTGGACACCTGGCACACCTGATCTGGGGTGGTGGGCTGCGACAACACCGTGACCGAGTAGGCGCTCCCGTCGTCGAGCGGGGCGCTGAACACAAAGGGGTCGGTGCCGTCGACACAGCTGACCGTTTGATTGTTCGCGCCGTTGATCTGCAGCTGCACACTGTTGCCCGGAGCAAGCCCGTTCACGGCGCCGCCGACCGTGTAGGTATTGGTCAAGCAGTTGACTACTACGCCGTTCACGTTCGCGCCGGCCAGGGTGCCGGTGGCGCCGTTGGCGATCGTGCAAACCTGCCCCGGAGTGGTCGGATTCGCGGCAACGCTGACCGTATACGCGGTTTGGTCGGCCAAAGGGTCAAACGCAAAGTCGTCGGTGCCGTCGACATAGGTGACCACCTCGTCGTTGGCGCCGTTGATCTGCAATTGAACGCTGTTTCCGGGCGCCAACCCATTGACGGTGCCGCCGACCGTGTAGGTGGCGTTGGTGCAGGTCACCGCCACTTGGGTGACGTTCGCGCCGGAGATCGTGCCGGTTCCGCCGCTGGTCACCTGACAGCTTTGGTTCGGGGTGGTCGGCGAAGAAGCGACGCTCACCGTGTAGGGAGTTCCGTCCGCGAGCGCGTGGTGGAACGCAAAGGCGTCGGTGCCGTCGGCATACTGAACCACCTCGTCATCGCCACCGTTGAGCCGGAGCAACACGCTGTTGCCCGGCGCCAAGCCATTGACGCTGCCGCCGACGGTGTAGGTGTTGGTCGTGCAGGTGACCACCACATTGTAGAGGTTGGCTCCCGCCAAACCCCCCGTTTCACCGGAGGTGATCTGACAGACCTGCGCCGGGGTGGTGGGTTGGGTCGCGACGGTCACAGTGAACGGGGTCTCATCGAGCAGCGGCGTGTTGAACGCGAAGGGATCCCCGCCGTCCACATAAGTCACCAGCTCATCGTCGCCGCCGTTGATCCGCAACAATACGGTGTTGCCAACGGCAAGGCCGTTCACAACGCCGTTGACCGTGTAGGAGTTGGTGGTGCAGTTCACCGCCACGTTGGTGACCGGGCCGCCGTTCACGATGCCGTTTCCACCGGACACCTGGCAGGTTTGCCGCGGACTGGTGGGGTGGGTGCCGACCGACACCGCATAATGCTCACCGTCTTCGATCGCGTTCGGAAGCGTAAATCCGTCGGTGCCGTCGCCGTAGACCACCGTCACCTGACCCGCGCCCTGCAGGATCACCTCATTGCCGGGGGCGAGGCCGGTCACCAAGCCGCCGATGCTGAAGGGGTCGGTCTGGCATTCGACCAGGATCCCTGCCACATCCTCCGTTCCGACCGTGCCGGCACCGTCGATCACTTCGCAGGTCTGCATGGGTTGGACCGGATCTTGGAAGATGGTGACCTCGTAGGTCTCCCCTTCGTACAGCTCCGTCTCGAATATCCACTCCCCGTCTTCGGTGATCACTAGCTCTTCGCCCGCGTTTTCGAGCATGAGCCCGGTGCCCAGCAGGCCCTCCACATCCACGCGAACCGCGTAGGTGGGCGGCAGATCGGTGTCGTCGGTGTCGGCGATGTCTGTATCCGCCGGCGAATCGATCGGGCTCTCCCAAGGGCTGTCCACCGGCGAATCTACCGGGCTATCGACCGGCGAATCCACCGGGCTGTCGGCCGGCGAATCCACCGCGCTGTCGACGGCGCTTTCCTGGTTGGTTTCAGTGGTGTCATCGCTCTCAGCGACGGGATCGGTGTCCGCTTGGGTACATCCGACCAGCCATACGGTGAGGGCGCCAACGGAAAGCAGACTGCGCATTCATTCTCCAAGGTGCGCAGGGTACAAAATCGGCGCGAGAAAAGCCAGGGGTGCCCCGCGAGCCGCAATGTAATCGACTGTAAACGCATTCCCGAGGAGGCGCGGGTATCCAACGCCCGCGACCTCTTGTCGCATTTTGCTATGGAAAATCCATGAACAAGCCGAAGTTGTTGGTCACTTGG
>SYKL01000036.1 GCA_005797785.1 Pseudomonadota bacterium
GGCAGACCATCGAATCGCAGCTGGTCGATTTGTCGAACCTTACCCTGATCATCATAGCTGAACGTCCCAAGAAGCTCGACCTGGAACGTCTCCAAGCCGTCGCCGAGATCGTAGCTTTGTTCGCCGATTTCGTAATATTGCTGGAGCCGGCCATCGGCGTAGGTCAGCAGCGTCCGGGTCACGGTCGTGGCGGTGGTCGCGCGCCCGTCTTCCACGGCTTTCAACTCGAATGCCAAGCGCTCTGGCGATCCATCATCGCGAAACACCACTTGTGGTGGCGTGGTCCAGGTGGTCGTCGACTCTTCCGCATAGGGGTGTTCGTCAACGCGCTTTACCATTGTGCGATCGGTGGCCTCAAACCAGGAAATCTCGCTGGGGGTGAGAAAGGGGACGATCGCCGCGGGGAGATGCACGCCGTCGGGAAGTGGGGCGCTTTTCTTTTTCCGGTCGGCGCGAAAAAGCTTGGCGGACTGTAGGGTGGCGTCGAGCTGCTGTCGGAGTGTGAGCCGCTGGCGCTCGCGTTCCTCAGGGGGTGGGCCCGCGAATTCGGAGTCGATGAAGTGCGAGGAAGCAAAAGGGTACTCGGGGGGCTGAGCCGCAAAATACTGGGCGGTGGTCACCCGTTCGCCGACCCAAGCTTGAAGCCGGCTGTGCTTCGCAGTTTCGAAGGTGGGATTGTAGGCGACGTCCGAGTCCACGAATACTTGAATGTCTGATATGCAGGTGTCTTTGTAGGTTTTACCTGGGGTGACCGAGGCGATGGTCAGCCGAACCGCGTCCAGTCCGCCTTGAACCGGGATAATCAACTCCTGCGCCCCAGCTGTGGCGTTGAGGGCGGATGTGAGACTGCCCACTGTCGCTCCCCGGTAGCGCGCCTCCACCACGATTCCCTTGGGAGCGGCGTTGGCAGCTAATAATTTCCCTGACTTCTGATAGCCGTTCCAGATGTGGAGCTTGACTGCACGTGCCGATCGGAGGGACGAAAGAGGAATTTCGATCCACTGGCCTTCACCATTGCCCTCCACGCCTTCCACCCAGGCGGTGGCGGGGTTGCGATCGAGGGCGTAGTTCGGATGGTAGTTTTCGGTGTATTTGTTCCAGTTGGACTCCAGAAAAGAGGAGGCGGTCGCCGACTCTGCGAACAGCTCCTTCCAGTCCGGTTCAGCCGCCACAGCGGCCGAGAGAAACCACCACATCTCCCCTCCGATCGCCGCGTTTCGTTGACTACGGCGTTGTACCTTCGAGCAAGGTAACCACCAACCGATCGTAGGGCACCAACCCCGCAACTTCGTCCAACGGGGCGCCGTAGTGGTAGTCCAGACGCCACGGGAGCCCGCGGGGTGCCGGGACTTCCTGCGGTACGCCAGGAACCAAGGATGTTTCTTGCACAAGCCGTTTAACGATTTCCGTGCCCTCCGGCGTAAGCTCGAACTCTCGGCCAAACCGCCTCAACGTCATCCATTCGCCATTTTCTTTGACTTGAAGCTGGAGATTTCGGAAAAGATCCCCGGTAGGGAAGTGGTGGCCGACCCCCACGCTGCGGAGGGTGAACACCGCCTCCTCGCCGTTCACAGCGACATCCACCTGAACCGATGCTCGCAACAAGTCGATATCATGGCCGCCTTTGAAGGTGTGCTTCCCGTCCGGCATATGGCAAGATTGGCAAGTTCCTTTACCATTTGCCGCGGCATAGGCCGCCCATTCGGTCCAGGTGGACTGCATGGGGGTCTCGGTGACACGGATTTCGCCGCCATGAAAGGCGGGCATAGGGAATTCGTGGCAACTCTTGCAGAAGGCAGGATCGGACATCTCTGGCGCCTCTCGTACCGGATGTGGCGCTTTGCCGGACCGTTTGGGCGCCAGTACCTCGCCCTCGCGCCAATGGCAGACCGAGCAGTGGATGCCCTGATCGGCTTTGCGCTCAGGCTGTTTCGCGGGAAGTGGCGCCTTGCTTTCGGGGTGCATCGCCAAATACCAAGGGTGGTTTACCTCGATTTCGTCGCCTTGTTCTGGCAGAGGTGCATGGCAGTTGACGCAAAACGCCTGCGGTTCCAGGATGTAGCCTGCCTGAAAGATATCGTTGGACCAAGCGGAATGGTGGCGCGAGCCTTTCCAGTCGTCGACCTCCGCATGGCAGCGGCCGCACCGATCAGGACCGGGAGCCCCTTGCACGGGCAACGGTTCCAAACCCCGGCGAAATCCCCAGTCAAAGCTGGGGACGGCGGCAATGAGGGTTAAGGGGAGCAGTGGAAGCCAGCGTCGCATGCGAGCAGTGTATTTTAGGCGACGCAAGGAGTCGCATACTCTCAAAATTCTCGCTACGATGAGTCACCATGGCCCATCGCATTTTGATTGTTGAACCGTCGGGCGTCTTTCGGCGCGTGCTAAGTACCGTACTCGGCGATGACGCGCGCGTTGTCCTGAGCGGTCAAGTAGACACCGCTGAGGCGGCGTTACAGGCGCTAGCCGCCGAGCCATCCGATTTGGTCATCGCCGAGCTCGCCCAGGAAGGGGATCCATACGCTGGGATCCGCGCTTTGCGCGCTCACTTCCCCAGCCTTCCCATCCTGGTGTTCAGTCAGACTACTCAGGCCGGCGATCCCGCCGTCGCCGAGGCATTGTCCGCGGGTGCCAGCGCATGTGCGGGCAAGCCTACCCAGGCAGGTTCGCTTGCGGCGTCGATGGGGCGCGTGCGTGCCGATCTGGTTCCGAAGATTCACGAGCTGCTTAGCAATAAACCGGTCGTGAAACCTCCTTCGGGGCCGCTCCGCGTTCTGGTGGTCGACGATAGTCGGCCGATGCGCATGATGATCCGCAAATTATTGAAAGAGATCGGCGTGGAGCAAATCGTCGAGGCAGAACACGGCCTTCAGGGGCTCGAACGCCTCCGTGAACACGGGCCGTTTTCGGTGGCGTTGGTCGACTGGAACATGCCCGAGATGAACGGTTTGGAGATGGTCGCCGCCGTTCGCCAAGATCCGAAATTTGCGGTCATGCCGATCCTGATGGTGACCACCGAAACCGAATTTGAGAAGGTGCGCCAGGCTTTTGACGCTGGCGCAAATGCCTTTCTGACCAAGCCGTTCACCAATTCATTGATGCTGGAAAAATTGGCCAGCGTCGGTGTCGTTGTCCCTTAGCTCCCGAGGAATGATGGAAAACGCCCCTTTGACCCTCGATGGTTTGGAGCCCGCGGTTGCGCACATTGCGCGCACCATGCTCCATGCCCAATTGATCCCGGCACCACCTCAGGACGAATGCGAAACGTGGATGTGTTTGCCGATTGTGGGGGAGGCGGCGGGAGCGCTTTGGGTTGGGTTTCCCGCTGGGGCTGGCGCGCGAATTTTCCAGGCGATGAGCGGTGAGCTGCCGACGGATTCTTCGGAGTCCGTAGAAGCATGCGGCGAATTCACCAACTGGGTAGCCGGGTGGGTCAAAACGCGCTTCACCGAGTCGAGCGTGGGCCTGCCGCAGGTCGATGAGGCCGCACCGGCCGATGCGCAGCGATATGGGTTTGATGGGGACTTTCAGGTTACCGTCGCCGTGCTCGTGTTCGGATAGTCAACATGCTTGACTAAAACGTTGCCGGGGAGTGCCTGCGGAGGGCCGTCGCATTCGAAGAGTGTATTTCAGACCTCCTCGGGTTACCTCATCGATTCCGGAACGTTCTACCGGCGCAAGGTGTTGGGCAGCGAGGAGGCGGGTTTGATCTGGGCGGGACTCGTCATTCTGACGGCACAAGCAGCCGCACCCATCGTTCCGGTGGTGGTGGTCGGCGAGCCTGCGGCTGCAGGGTGGATTCCCGTTTTGGCGGACTGCCTGGAAGAGAATGCGCCGGGTCGCTACCC
>SYKL01000306.1 GCA_005797785.1 Pseudomonadota bacterium
ATCGACGCGCTCGATTTCGCGCGCGACCAAGCCGTAGGCCACATAGCTCACGCCCGCACAACCATACCCCTGGATGGTCGGGCCAAGTAGGCCGGCGTCGCCCATCTCGTTCATGATTTCGCGGTGGAATACCTCATTGCGATTCGCCATCAACACCCGCGGCATCAGCTTCGCCTGCGCATAATCTCGCGCCGACTGCATGACCGCGCGCTCCTCGTCGGTGAGCTGCTCCTCGAACAAGAAGGGGTCTTCCCAGGTGAACGTGCCGTAAGACTCGGCCATGTGGCCTCCATTGCCCACTGGTATCGCGCGGCTGGACGGAATACCACGCAACGGTAGCGGGGGAAGAACGAATGGCGGTCGCGCGCTCGGATTCGGTCGAAGAGGGCTTTCGCGCTCATGTCAGCGCGTTGATCCAAGGGCCTCGGCGCACCGATTTCGATTCCCCGGTGCGCGAGGGCACCACCCTCACCGCCCGCAAGGCCATGGCATTGTTCGAGGCGCAGCTCGATTCTCGCGCGGCGGATCTGTTGGCGCGGGATCTGAAAACCACCAACCGTTCGTTCTACACGATCGGATCCTCCGGCCACGAAGGAAATGCGGCGGTCGCAGCGGCGCTTCGCCCCACCGATCCAGCGTTTTTGCACTACCGATCCGGAGGCTTCTTTTTGGCCCGCGCCCAGCAGGTTCCCGGCGCTCATGGCGCTTTGGACATCGTTTTGGGCGTGGTCGCCAGCGCCGATGAGCCGATCGCGGGCGGCCGCCACAAGGTGTTCGGCTCCCTTCCGTTGTGCATTCCACCCCAAACAAGCACGATTTCGTCGCATCTGCCCAAAGCGCTCGGATGTGCATTTGCGATCGAACGCCAAGCGAGATTGTTGGGACAACCCGACGATCGCATCGTGGTGTGCTCTTTTGGTGATGCCTCGGCCAACCATTCGACCGCGGTGGGGGCCATCCACGCCGCCGGCTGGACCGCCTATCAAAATGTGCCTGCACCGGTGCTTTTCGTGTGCGAGGATAACGGCATCGGCGTGTCCGTCCGCACGCCCAACGGCTGGATCGCGGCCGCCTACCAGCATCGTGCGGGATTGCACTATGTGTACGGCGATGGGTTGGACCTGGCGGATGCCTACGATGCCGCCTGCGAAGCCGCCGACTGGGTGCGAACCCACCGCAAACCCTGCTTTCTGCACCTGCGCACGGTTCGGCTCATGGGCCACGCCGGATCCGATGTCGAGCAGACCTACCGTTCGATCGAGGAGATCGAAGCGACGGAAGCGTGCGATCCGCTCCGGACCACCGCGACCTTGCTCGTCGAAGGCGGCTGGTTGACTCCGAGTGACATTCTGTCACTGTACGATGACACCCGGTCGCGGCATGCAGCCTTGGGGAAGGAAGCCCTCTCTCGGCCGCAACTCACCACCCGCGAACAGGTGATGGCGCCGCTGTTCAAGACGGATCCCGCGAAAGAACGCATCCCGCCCGCACCAAACGACCTTCGACTCGCACAAATTGGCGAACTCCCCGAAACCTCCAACCGTCCGCGCCATTTGGCGGTGCAGATCAACCGCGCCCTAGCCGATCTGCTCACCGCGATCCCGGAGATGATCCTGTTCGGCGAAGATGTCGCTCGAAAGGGCGGGGTCTACAATGTGACCACCGACCTCACCAAGCGGTTTGGCGTCGGCCGGGTGTTCAACACCCTGCTGGATGAGCAGACGATCCTCGGATTGGCGATTGGCGCTGCACAAACGGGCCTGTTGCCGTTCCCGGAAATTCAATATTTGGCGTACCTGATCCACGCCATCGATCAGCTTCGCGGAGAGGCCGGTTCACTGCAGTATTTCAGCAACGACCAGTACCAAAACGGCATGGTGGTCCGTATGGCGGGCCTCGCCTACCAAAAAGGGTTTGGCGGCCACTTTCACAACGACCACGGCATCGCCGCCATTCGCGAAATTCCGGGGATCTTGTTCGGGATCGCCGCCCGCGGCGACGATGCTGCCCGAATGCTGCGCACCATGGCCGGCGCTGCCAAAAACAACGGTCGCGTCTGCGTCTTCCTGGAACCGATCGCCATGTACATGACCAAGGATCTGCACGCCGAGGGCGACGCCGGCTGGCTGACGCAGTACCCCGATCCAAATGAAGCGATGCCGATCGGGGAAATTGGTGTTTACGGGCCGGATGACGCCGAGCTCACCATCGCCACCTACGCCAATGGCTTGTGGATGTCGCTGCGCGTCGCCAAGCGGTTTGAGGCGGAAGGTCGCCGAATTCGAGTGATCGATCTCCGGTGGATGCTTCCCCTCCCCCTGGAGGCGCTCGCCGAGCACGTTCGCGTGTCGAAACGTCTGCTTGTCGTGGACGAATGCCGGGCTTCCAGCGGAATCGCCGCCGAGGTCGCCGCCGGGATCTCCGACCGCGTCCCGGAAGCGCGCATTCAACGCCTGACTGCCCCCGACAGCTATGTGCCGCTCGGCCCGGCCGCCAACCTTGTGTTGGTTAGCGAAGAAGAGATCGCCGCTTCCGTGCGTTCGACCTTGGAGATGCGATGACCCGCGCGCTGATCGTCTGCCCCGGACGCGGAAGTTATGGCCGGGATTCGCTCGGTTCGTTCAAGGATCTGCCCCCCGAAGCCTCGGCGATCGTCGATGCCTGCGATGCCCACCGACGCGCAAGCGGCACCCCCACCCTACGAGAATTGGACGCCCTTCCCTCCTTTTCGCCGTCCCGCCATGTCGCCGGCGAACACGCAAGCCTGCTCACCTTCGCCGCCTCCTTGGCGGATTTAGCGCGTCTCGATGTCGAGGTGGTCGCGGTCACCGGCAACAGCATGGGCTGGTACACGGCGCTCGCTGCATCCGGCGCCTTGGACCTGGAGTCTGCGATTCGGTTGGTCGATACGATGGGTTCCTGGCAGGCCGGAAACGTGATCGGCGGCCAGCTGATGTGGCCGCTCACCGGCGAAGATCGCAAGGTCGATCCCCGAAGGATCGCCGAAGTGGATGCGGCGATTGCCGACGCCCACGCTGCCGGCCACCGAGCGTGGTGGTCGATCCGGCTCGGCAGCCACGCGGTGATCGGCGCGGATGAAGGTGGTTGCTCCTTTTTAATGGCGCGCCTCCCGTCCGAACAACGGGGCCAGCGCTCGTACCCGGCGCGGTTGCCGTTGCATTCGGCGTTTCATACACCTCTGCTTCGAGAGACCTCCGAACGCGCCTTAGCGGAGCTCGCGGATCTGCCGTTCCGAGCGCCGAGGGTGCCGTTGATCGATGGTCGCGGAAAGATCTGGCGGCCACATTGGGCGGATCCCGCGGAAATGTTCGAGTACACCCTGGGTACACAGGTGGTCGACACCTACGATCTCAATGCCGCGGTCAAAAGCGCGCTCTGGCATGTAGCGCCGGACGCGGTGATCGTGCTTGGACCTGGGGATGGGCTGGTCAGGCCCGTGGAAACCATCGCTCGGGCGGCAGGATTTGGGGTACCGGTTCGCGCGCGGGCCTAGTTTGCCTTTCTCCTGCGGTTGTCGGTGTTTGCCGCTGTTTCCGTGTTCGATCGGCCCGTATTCACGTCCACGAAAACCGGCTCATCATCTACGCTCTTACACAGGACGCGTGACCATCCTACGGCGGCTTGGCGTCCAACCCGGCTGGGTGTCCATTCTCAGCCACGTGGACTCCAAATGACCTTGATTTGGTAGTCTGAACACCGAGAACGACCCGCGGGATCTGACGACTTGATGTTCCTCCTGCGACTTCGCCAACAACCCGCCCGCCCCCCCGCCACCTGCCTCGCCTGAAACATCCTTCAGCCAAAGGCATCGATCCGCCGATCCATGCGATACTCCGACGACCAGTGCGAATGATTGATATAGTCGTCAGGTTTCAAGGAGTGCGCATGCAGGCGTCGACCATGAAGGTCTCCCAAAGCGGCGATGTGTTGCAGTTTCTGGACAATCCGGTCGCCGGTCCGCTTCGGATGAGCAAGATCGTATTCTTTGGGTCTTTGCTGGCGATGCTGCTGTCCTTTGGAGCAAATGTGGTGTATTCTCAGGGAGAGCACCCGCCAAGATTTCTGCTCTCCCTGATCTCTTTCGCGTTGCCTGCCGCGATCGTTGCGGCGGTCGTTTGGGGAACGCTGCAGCAGTACATCGCTGGCTTCCGCCTGACGCCCGGCGCCATTATGGGGCCGTTGGGCGTGGCGACGCGAGAGGAAGTCGCCGGATTTACTATTCGATCCGAGCTTCAGAGTGGAGCTCGACGCTTTCGACGAGTGGTGATCGGAGCGAAACTGACGGATGATACCGTTCGACCGGTCCTGTGGTTTTCTCGGGATGTATCCGCCACGGAGGCGGTGCGGCGCATCGCGGCCCATTGGGGCCGGCCCGAACTGGCCGAAGCGGCGGTGATCGAGACCGAGCTCAAGGCGCCATCGAATCCTTCAGACGGCGTGATTCGGTCGTCGCCCGGGGTCTACGAGTTCCAGGATCGGTTCGGGGCGTGGTTCTCCCCCTGGCTGATCCTGGCGGGGATTTTGGCCTCAAGAATAGCCTTTTCCGTATATAGAGCGCTTTTCGGAGAACTCACCCTGGAATCAGCGATCATTACGCTCGTCTGGGCCTTAGGCGTGTTCCTTTCGGCTCCAATGCGCAGAACCCTGGTAGCGCGATTCGACGGCGTCGGTCTTAAGTCCTAGTTTTTCCCTCTGTATCCCACGCCATGGAAAGAGATAGCCCGCATC